>RFWA01000269.1 GCA_009922295.1 Betaproteobacteria bacterium | reverse complement strand
TCCCGTCAGCAATCGGAACACGAAAAGCAAGGCACCCAAAGTTGAGGATGGCAATAAGGTCAAGGTCCGTGCCGGTGACACGGCCAGCGAAATTGCGCTGGCGCTGAAACCCGGCAATGTCTCGCTCGACCAGATGCTGGTAGCCCTTTTGCGCGCTAATCCTGGTGTGTTCCAAGGCAACAATGTCAATCGGATCCAAGCAGGGGCTATCCTGAATCTTCCGAACGATCTGCAAGCCTCCGAGACGGTCCGACCTGAAGCCACCCGTATCATTGCCGCGCAAAGCCGCGATTTCAATGAATTTCGGCGTAAATTTGCCGGCATTGCGCCGCAGGCCCAGGTTGAGGGGGCCAGCCGGCAAACCAGTGGCAAGGTGGAGGCCAGGGTAGACGACAAGCCCGCCGGTAACGGTGCCACCGACAAGCTGACATTGGCCAAAGGCAATGTGCAGGAGTCGCCATCCGAGGAGCAGCTTGCCAAAGAGCGTAGCGCACGGGAAGCTGCCAGCCGTGCCGACGAATTGGCGCGCAACATCGTCGAGCTGAATAAGCTAGGCGCTAGTACGCAGGCAGCTGCAGCGTCCCAGCCCGCCTCCTCGGCATCGAGCCCCATCGCGCCAGCCGTCACCAACCCTCTGCCAGCCAATCCATCTGCCAGCGCACCAGCCAGTGCGCCGGCCAATGCGCCGGCATCAGCCCCTAAAACAGCCGCCTCGGTCACCAGTCCGCCCATCAAAAGTCAATTTATCGACCGCCTTGTCGATCATCCCCTGGTGCCATGGGGCGCTGGCGCACTGATCACGGCCCTAGCCAGCATTGTTGCTTATCGGATTGGCCGCCGCCGCCAAAGTGGGGCTGAGAGCAGTTTGGATAATCAGCGTTCTCTTGACGCTTTCATATCGAGCCGGCAAGACGACCCGCAGGAGACTGTGTCTCCAATAAACCATCCCTCTGTGCAGCCTTTATTTGAAGCTAGCCAAAGGGGAGACAATCTTCTCGCCCGCGAAGAGAACCTCTACGTGGAGCAGCCACCGACACAAGAAGAGCCTGACCCAGCGCCACAGACAGCGCCGGCCGAACCGGAGGTCGATTTTTCGCTCGATGAAGAGCAGCCGAAATCTGAGGCGCCCGGCGAGCTCAGTCCCAATGAGTTAGACCTGGAATTTGACCTGCCGGAACCTGAAACTCAAGCGCCACCGCCGACTGCGCCGGAACCTCTGCCACTTGACTTGGGCTCGCTGTCGCTTGATCTGGGTGACGAGTTTCAGGACAGCAAATCCAACCTGACCGACCTGTCGGACAACCCACTGGAAACCAAGCTCGACCTGGCTGAAGAATTCCGTGCCATCGGTGACGAAGACGGTGCCCGGGCCCTGATTGAAGAGGTCATTGAGTCGGCCTCTGGAGATATGAAGGCCAGGGCGGAACGGGCGCTGGGCAAACTGAAGTGACGCCCAGGCTGCAGCGCCGCGTGCCCCGCGCCATGAGCCGAACGTGAGAATCGCGCTGGGCGTCAGCTACAACGGCCAACCTTACCAGGGCTGGCAGAGCCAGCTGTCCGGCCAGACAGTGCAAGACCGTCTGGAAACGGCGCTGGCCCGCTTTACCAACCAAAAAACCACCACCCTGTGTGCCGGCCGGACCGACTCCGGGGTGCATGGTCTGATGCAGGTGGTTCATTTCGACACCCCGGTTCATCGCAGCCCGGCCGCCTGGGTGCGCGGCACCAACAGTTTCCTGCCACGCGATATCGCGATTCAATGGGCCTTTGCCGTACCCGACACCTTCCATTGCAGGGCCAGCGCCCTGTCCCGGCGCTACGCCTACATCCTGCTGGAATCGTCGGTGCGGCCGAGCGTGGAGGCCGGCCAGGTTGGTTGGGCGTTCCGGCCACTGAACCTAGAACCGATGCAGCAGGCAGCCGAACTGCTGATTGGTGAGCATGATTTCAGCTCCTTTCGCGCCTCGGCCTGTCAGGCGCTGTCGCCTGTCAAACACCTGCAACGGCTGGCGATCTCGCGCCGGGGCGCCTATTGGCGCTTCGAGTTCGAGGCCAACGCCTTTTTGCACCACATGATCCGCAACATCATGGGCTGCCTGATCACCATCGGCCAAAAGCAGCAGCCACCGCAATGGATCACTCAGGTGCTGCAGGCCCGGGACCGCAAGGTCGCTGCGCCCACCTTCTCCGCAGACGGACTCTACTTTTTGGGTCCGCGCTACGCACCGCATTGGGGTCTGCCGGATCGGACCCCCGCCTTCGACGCCCTCCCATGAACCAGACCACCACTTCGAGCAATCCTGCCATCCGCACCCGCATCAAGATTTGCGGCCTGACACGGGAGACGGACGTGGACGCCGCCGTGGCGGCGGGCGCCGACGCCGTCGGGTTTGTCCTGTACCCCAAAAGTCCGCGCTATGTCTCGCCCGAAAGGGCCGTCGCCTTGGCGCGGCGTCTCCCACCCTTTGTCACCCCCGTGCTGCTGTTCGTGAACGCGGCCGCTACTGAAATCATAGCTATAAGTGGCCAGCTGGCGGGGGCTTGCGTCCAATTTCATGGCGATGAAACGCCGGCTGACTGCCTGCTGGCTACCGGCGCGGGTCTCCGTCCTTTCATCCGGGCTGCGCGCATACCGGTGGGGCTGCACGCCACCGGGTTTGATCTCGTAGAATTCGCATCTCAACATTCACAAGCCCAGGCCATCTTGCTCGACGCCCATGTCGACGGGTACGGTGGTGGCGGGCAAACATTCAATTGGTCACTGCTGCCTCCAAACGTCAACGCTCACCTCGTCTTGAGTGGTGGACTGAGCGCTGCAAACGTGGCCGAAGGCATCCGGCAGTTGCGGCCGCGTTGCAAGACGCTGGCCGTTGATGTGAGCTCGGGGGTGGAAATGTCCGGCCCCGGCAACAAGGGGCTCAAGGACCCCGAAAAAATCAACCAATTTGTCGCTGCCGTTCGGGCAGCCGACCAGCAACTTGCAGAGAGAGCATATGTTCCAGTACCAGCAACCTGACGCGTCCGGTCATTTCGGCATTTATGGGGGGTCCTTCGTCTCGGAGACCCTGACCCACGCCATCAACGAACTCAAGGCGGCCTACGCCCGCTACCAGCACGACCCGGCCTTCATCGCAGAGTTCAACTACGAGCTGGCACACTTTGTCGGCCGGCCTTCACCGATTTACCACGCCCAACGCATGAGCCGCGAGCAAGGTGGCGCGCAAATCTTCCTCAAGCGCGAGGACCTCAACCACACTGGTGCGCACAAGGTCAACAACACCATTGGCCAGGCCATGCTGGCTAAGCGCATGGGCAAGCCCCGTGTGATTGCTGAAACTGGAGCCGGCCAGCATGGGGTGGCCACCGCCACCATTTGCGCCCGCTATGGCCTGGAGTGCGTGGTTTACATGGGCAGCGAAGACGTCAAACGCCAGAGCCCCAATGTCTACCGCATGAAACTGCTGGGCGCCACGGTGGTGCCAGTGGAAAGCGGTAGCAAGACACTCAAGGACGCATTGAACGAGGCCATGCGCGACTGGGTGGCGAACGTCGACAACACCTTCTACATCATCGGAACGGTGGCCGGGCCGCACCCGTACCCCATGATGGTGCGTGATTTTCAGAGTGTGATTGGCAAGGAGTGCCTGGTGCAAATGCCGGAAATACTGGCACAACAGGGCTGCAGTGGCCCGCAACCTGATGCGGTGCTTGCCTGCGTGGGCGGCGGCAGCAACGCCATGGGCATCTTTCACCCCTACATCGCCCACGCCAATACACGCCTGATTGGCGTGGAGGCCGCCGGGGAAGGCATGGATTCAGGTCGTCACTCGGCCTCTCTGCAGCGCGGCAGCCCGGGCGTGCTGCACGGCAACCGCACTTATGTGCTGCAGGATGACAACGGCCAAGTCACCGAGACCCACAGCATCAGCGCCGGGCTGGATTACCCCGGCGTTGGCCCAGAACACGCCTTTCTCAAAGACATCGGCCGGGCCGAATATGTCGGCATCACTGACACCGAAGCCCTGGCGGCATTCCACTACCTGTGCCGCACCGAGGGCATCATCCCGGCACTGGAATCCAGCCACGCCATAGCCTATGCCATGCAATTGG
>RFWA01000268.1 GCA_009922295.1 Betaproteobacteria bacterium | reverse complement strand
AGGGCTTGCGCTGCTCCAGCTTTAGGCCCACGGCAGTACTGCGGCGAAAACCTTTCCAGTAGCTGTGGTCGCTTTTCAGGGTGCCGTTGGCCTCGGCCGACCATTTGCCATCTTGCGCGTTCTCTACCAGGTTCAGGTAGCTGTCCATGGTGGCGTCGCTCTTGAGCTGCTTGGCCAAAAAGGCGGTGACAAAGTGCTGCGCAATATTGTTCATGCGAACGTTGTCCCACACCGCATCGGTGTAGTGCTCGCCGCAGCCCCAGGAGCCGTCGCCGCATTTGAGTGACTGCATTTCTTTGGGCGCTGGCATAGGCGCGCCGGCATTGTGGTTGGCGTTCTCATAGGTCAGCAGGTAGCGCGGCGCATTGACGCTGCCCTCATAAATGTTGCGCACGCCCGGTGCATAGCCCGAGGTGCTGTCCACGCTGCCGGCTACAAAAAACACCGGCGTCTTGATCCCGGCCAGGCCAGCGGCGTCCCAGAAACCTGCGTTCCATCCCCAGGGCGCAAAAGCCACAGCCGCCTTGACGCGCGGGTCCATGGACGCCGTATGGGCTGGGTTGCCAGCCTGACGTACGGCCAAGGCGCCGTTGGGCGTGCCCCAACTAAAGCCCACGCTGGCTGCGGTAAAGCCGCCACCAATGGTGTTAACCACGCCATAGCCGCCCATCGAGTAACCGATCAAGCCGGTGTTGTCGGCATTGACCATGCCCTTGAGGGTGCCGGCCGGGTCATTGGCACCCAAGCGCGCCATCTCATTGAGCACAAACAGCTGGTCCAGCGGCCGGTTAAGCAGGGTGCTGCCGAAGGCGGTCTGGTTGTCGTAGGTGCTGTCGGTATGGTCGATCGACACCACCACATAGCCCTTGCTGGCCAGGTTTTCACCCAAATGGCTCATCAGAAAGCGGTTGCCCGGGTAGCCGTGCGAGATGATCAGCAGCGGGTAGGGACCGGTGCTGGCATCGGGCTGGGCGTCGCGCACGGCTCGGCCGTTCAACGTTACTTCGGTCTTGCCATCGCGCGGTAGCACTTTGTACTGTCCGGCTGGCGCCTGGCCCGCCGCCAGCTTGGCCGGGTACCAAACCTCTACCGTCAGCGGCCGGTCATAGGTGGGCATGGGTTCACCGGCTTTGAACTTGACGATGTCCTGCTGCCCAGGGTTGACCAGTTTGAGGGTTTTGACACCCACATCCAGCTTGCCGTAAGGCGCCAACTCGGGCGCGTCGGAGCGGATGGTGTCGATGCGGTTGTCTTGCGCTTGGACGGCGCCGGAGAGGGTCAGCAGGGCGGTCAGGCCCGTGACGATGGCGTGTTTGATCATGGTTTGTCCCTTAAAAATAAGAATCTGCTCAATGCGGAAAGCAGCTTACCCGTGCGCCGTTAAAAACGTCACCGCCAGATGTAACCTCTGAGACAACCCGGCCACTGCGGGCGCCAATCAACGCTCTGTATCCCCGATGCGCGCCTGAGCACGTGGTATCCAATAAGCCAACTGGCCAGCCGCAATGAACGCCATCACCCCGGTCGCCGCGATACCCGCGCCCAGCGTCAACGTGGCTGCCAGCAGCGACAGCAGCACCGGTCCGCAAGAAGCGCCGAGGTCCGCCATCAGCCGCCATAGCCCCAGGAAATGCGCACGCCCGTGGCGCGGTGAATGATCGGCCCCGAGCGTCATCATCATTCCCGAACCGATACCGTTACCAAATGCGATGGCCATGGCCACCAGCAGCAGGGTCTGTGCGTTGAGCGTGAGTGGCAGCGCCAGCAGCCCGGCGCCCATGATGACCAATGACGGCACCACCACCCAACGTCGGCCCATCTGGTCCATGACTTTGCCTGCCGGGTAAAACAGCAACATTTCGACGCCGCTGGCCAGGCCGTAAATCACGGATGTCACCGAGGCTTCGAGCGCAAGGTGATCTGCCCATAGCGGGATCACGGTTTGCCTGGTGGTCCGCACCGCGCTGACCAACAGCATGCCCACGCCAAGCGTGACGAAGACATGCCGATTGGCACGCAGCGTCGAGAGGGTCGTTAGCGTTCTGGGTTTGTCGCCGGTGGTATTTGGCTGCTTCCCGGCGGCGCGCAGGCTCAGATCGGGCGAACGCGCGGCCAAGACGCCAGAAGTTACAAGCGCCGCCATGCCGACGCCGTAAGCGCCAACCAGGCCGTAAAAGTGAATGGCTGCTGCGGCAACAAAGGGACCGATGAACATGCCAATGCGCATGGTGCCACCCAGCGTAGACATGACCCTAGCCCGGTATTCGACCGGGACGACCTCGGTGAGGTAACTCTGCCTTGCAAGGGAGAAAATGGCCTGTGACATGCCGATCATGAAGCTGCCCAAAGCAAATATGACAAGGTTGCCAGACCATCCACACAGCGCCATGGCCACTGCACACCAAATTGCACCAGCGAAGATGGTCCAGCGCTCCCCATGGCGCATCGTGATCAGCGACGCCGGGATGTTGCTCACCAAGGAGCCGATACCGATCAGGCCCACCAGCAGGGCCGTCACTGGCACCGAGGCGCCCATGGCGCGCGCAGTCAGCGGGATCACGGGCAGGATGGCGCCCTCGCCGAGTCCAAATAACAGAGAAGGCCCGAAGGCAGTCAGGGCGATTCGACGCAGCGAGAAGGCAGCAGGGGTCATTGGTGCACTGTACGGCATGCGGTGGTGGCAATGGCATGATTCCGACCATGGCCGACCCGAACCCGCGACTGCGCGCCTACTTTGGCGATGATGCGGCGCTGGACCCGAAAGACTTTGCCCGACAAGCGGCTGGCAAGGCGCAGCCCGTCTACCAGCTCAAGGGGCACCGCCATATGTCTGAGATTTTCGCGATCAACACGCCGGACGACGCGTTTGCCAAGCTGCTGCTGGGCTTTGCCGTGGCGATGACCGGTCAGAATTTGATACGGTTGGGCGCGCGATGAGCCTGTGGTTACTGGGCAACCTAGTGGGTTAAGCAGATACTATTGTTTAGATAGCAAACTATTCAGCTTTGACAAGGGCTAGAGCCGAATTTTGTTCTGAAGCTTCACGGATTTACGCCAGAACACTCAGCCCATGTTTCTGGACCACTGCCAACAGCTTGAGCGCCATGCCACTGGGCTGTTTGCTGCCGGACTCCCACTTTTGAACGGTGGACTCACTCGTATTGAGGTACCTTGCAAATACAGGTTGGCTGACATGCGCTTGCTCCCGAATGTTTTTGATCTGGCCAGGCGCCAGCGTGGTCGGCACGGCCAGGCAGGACGCATCAAATTGACGCATGGTCGTCTGGTCAAGAGCACCTACCTTTTGCAACGCGGTTGCAGAGGCATGAATCGCGGCCAAGGCGTCACTTTTGAATTTCTGTTTTGTCGTCATGGCAAATCTCCACAAAATCTTTATTGATCAGCAACTGCCCCACTTGATGGTCCGTCAAGCTTGCGTAACTGCTGGCCAGCAGGCGAAACGCAAGTAACTCATCGTTTTCGATGTTCTCCCGGTCTTTCTTGGCAAAGAGGTACTCATAAATCCAATATTTGCCGCCTTTGGCCAAAAGGATTGATCGGTGAAGGTTGTTATTGAGCCGCTTCTTGAAAACACCGCCACCCAGATCATCCACTTGCCCCAACAAAATCTGTTGAATAGCCACACACAGCTCAACGTCTTTGATCTTGGCTTTCTTTGCATCCTTGGCAAATCTACCCGTCTTGAATGCACGATTTAGCGGATTGAATGCCATGGCTTAGTGTAGCACCTGGTGTTACCTATTGCAAAGCCAATCTATTGGAGACACGACGGTTAGACGTGACATCCCCTACGGACCGGATACCCGGCATCTGCATGACGTCTTGGCGGCCGGGGCGCGGTGATGTAGTCCGTGTGGTGGACTTAGCCCTGCCTCAGCTCAACGCTTATGCGGCGCTAGACCCGGAAAACTTTGCCCGCCAAGCCCATCAGCTTGGGTCAGGCGCGACGCGCTGGCGCAATGGGTACAAGCCGTCAACGAGCACGGCCTGGGTGTTCGACCAGGTTGAAACCGATCCGCGCGCTCACTTGATCTGCGCCGCACCCTCACGTGGGTTAAGCAACTGCCAGGCTTCGGCCGGTGTCGCCACTTC
>RFWA01000267.1 GCA_009922295.1 Betaproteobacteria bacterium | reverse complement strand
CTTTACGCCCTGTTCAAACAGGGCAGCCTGGGCGACAACATGGACAAAAAACCCAGCTTCAGCGACATGGTGGGTCGCGCCAAGTGGGAAGCCTGGAACACGCTCAAGGGCACCACGGCTGACGATGCGATGCAGCAGTATGTGGACCTGATTGAATCGCTCAGTTAAGCCTCAGCCAACACTCAGCTCTGCTTTTTGGGCGCAGCTTGCGGCGCCAGCAAGGTGTCGAGGTTGCTCGTGATCTCGCGCTCGATGCGTTCCTTGAAGGTGCCCAGCAAGAAGCCAAGTTTGGCCTTGAGCTCAAAGCGGTCATGGCTGACCACCAGCGTGCCGGCCACGCCGGAGCGGCTGAAACCCACCTCATCCTCTTGCTGGCCCTCTGCGTAGGTGCACTGCAGGCCAAAATCAGTTCGTGCCTGCTCGACCCAGCGCAAGGCAAGGGCGCGTGCCTTGGGGAGGCCCAGCGCGTGGGGCCGCAGAATATGAAGCTCAGCCATGACGGGGCTCGGTAAGTTGGTGGAAGATCTTGGCCCGCTCAGGCGCTGGCAGGGCGGCCAGGCGCCGCACCTCTGCATAAAACCGAGGCCAGTCTTGCCCCTCGCGATCAAACAGGGCCTCAAACGCGGGCACCAGTTCATCGTAGGCGGCCTGGGCTCCAAAGGCCGCGTTGTTGGCGCCCGCCACCCAAGCGTCATAGCCGGCGTAGCCACCCCAGCCGCGCCTCAATTCGGCATAGTCGGCACGGAAAACTTTCATTGCTTCAGTTTTCATAGCAATCAACCCTTTGCCATCAAGGGCTAGAGGCTGATTTGACTGATAAATTTCGGCGAGGCGGCTGCGGGTGGCCAGCGTCAGTGCGCGGAACTGTTGACGCCGCTTCGTCTGCTCGGCAGCCTCGCGTTGGGTACCCGCTGTGCCCGGCTGGGCCAGCCAGCGCTGCAAGCCCAAGCGCTCCACCGCCGTGGCAAAGGACTCATTGAAGCGGGTGTCGTCAGGCACATAGAGCACCTGGTGCGCCAGCTCATGAAAAATCAGCCGGGCCAGTTCGGCGTCGGGCAAGCCGACAAAGGTATTGAGGAGTGGGTCGCCACCCGCCCAATTGAGCCAGCCCAGCGTCGAGTAAGCCGGCACACCGTAAACGCTGACCTCCAGCCCGGTCTGCTGCAGCGCTGCGGCCTGCTCGCGCGCCTCGGCCTCGTTAAAGTAACCTCGGTAGCCGACGCAACCCGCCACTGGGAAACACCAGGTCTTGAGCGTGAGCGAAAACTCAGGCGCGGCCACCACGTTCCAGACCACCGCGCGGCGCTGCAGGTCGGCATAGCGTTGGTAGCTGGCGTTATCTGGCAACTTCAGCTCGGCCACCGCAAAGGCCCGCATCTGCTGCGCCAGCGCCAGCCGCGCCTTGAGCCCGTCCGGCGCCTGAGGGTCGGCCAGCCAATCGCGCACCGGCCGCGCTGCCTGCATCAGCTGCAGGTGTCCGCTGACCGACTGGTAGTAGTACCGCGTGTCAGCGCAGCCAGCCAGCAAGGCGACCAATAGCAGGGGCAAAAGCGAGCGGAACATGTGCATGATCGGCAGTTTACGCGCCTGAAACCTAAGGTGAGTCCATCTCGGGCGCACCAGCCAACTTACCAGATCGGGTTGGCAGGGCATCCGGCGCAGCGGCATCAAGGCGGAGACCGCAGGTCGGGGGACAGCCGCAGAGCCGGATGCCATGCCAGCCCGATCCCCACAAAATTAATGGCTTTGTGGTCCTTGATTGTGGGAGTCAATCCGGCAACACCGCCGTCACCTCGATCTCCACCTTGGCACGCGCTTCCATGAGTGCAGCCACCTGCACGCAACTCATGGCGGGGAAGTGGCGGCCGATCACTTCACGGTAAACCTGGCCCAGTTCCTTGAGGCGGGCGTTGTACTCGCTGCGGTCCAGGATGTACCAGGTCATGCGCACCATGTGCTCAGGCCCGGCGCCCCCTTCGGCCAGCACCGCCAGCACATTGCGCAGGGTTTGCGCGGTCTGGGCGATGAAATCATCGCTTTCGAACTGCTGCTGCGCGTTCCAGCCGATCTGGCCGCCTACAAAAATCTGCGTGCCGCGCGCGGCCACACCATTGGCGTAGCCCTTGGCGGGCACCCAGCCGGGGGGATGGAGGTGTTTCATGGGGTTTTGAGCCTGAAGCGTTGCAGTTTGCCGGTTTCGGTGCGCGGCAGCTTGTCTAGAAAGGTGATCTCGCGCGGGTATTTGTACGGGGCAATGCTGGCCTTGACGTGGTCTTGCAGCGCCTGCACCAGCGCGGCATCGCCCACCACACCGGGGCGCAGCACGCAAAAGGCCTTGACGATCATGCCACGCGCCTCGTCGCTCTGGCCGATCACGCCGCACTCGGCTACCGCCGGGTGGCTGAGCAGCGCGTCCTCGACCTCGGGGGCACCGACGTTGTAGCCCGAGGTGATGATCATGTCGTCGGTACGGGCCTGGTAGAAAAAGTAACCGTCGGCATCCTGCACAAAGGCGTCGCCGGGGTAGTTCCAGCCGTCTTTCACATAGGTGGCCTGGCGGGCGTCACCCATGTATTTGCAGCCGGTGGGGCCAACCACGGCGATGCGGCCGACGCTGCCGCGCGGCAGCTCCTGGCCGTCCTCGCCGACCACCCGGGCGGTGTAGCCTGGCACCACCGTGCCAATAGCGCCGCGCCGCACCTGATCGGGGGCCGCGGAAATGAAGATGTGAAACATCTCGGTAGCGCCGATGCCGTCCAGCATCTCCAGGCCGGTGGCGCTTTTCCAGAGCTGGCGGGTGGCGTCGGGCAGGCCCTCGCCCGCGCTGACGCTCAGGCGAAGCGCCGCCGGCTGGCCACGCTGCGTGGCCTGCTCCTGCATGAAGGGGGCCATCTGGCGGTAAAAGGTGGGGGCAGTGAACACGATGGTGGCGCCAGTGTCAAAAATCAGCTGCGCCATCGCCTGCGGCGTGTAGGGAATATCGGGGAAATACACCGAAGCACCGGCCCACATCGGAAAGATCAGCAGGCCGCCCAGTCCGAAGGTGAAGGCCAGCGGCGGCGAACCCATCACGATGTCGTCGGGGGTGGCACGCAACACATGGCGCGGCCAGGTTTCGCATGCCACGAGCACATCGCGGTGGGTGTGTACCGCAGCCTTGGGCTTGCCCGTGGTGCCGGAGGTGAAAGCCAGCAGCGCAATGTCATCAGCAGCCGTAGCGCAGGGTGGGCGCTGACCATCTTGCCTGGCAGCGGCCAGGGCCAGTTCGCCGCTTTGGTGCAGCGAATCAAAGCTGACCAGAGTCTGCAGCACCGGCGGCTGCGCACGGGCGAGTTGCAACTCGTCGAGCAGGCGTTCATCGCAAATCGCCAGGGTGGGCTGAGCCTTGTCGATGATGTCGCCTAGCTCCTTGGCGCGCAGCAGCGGCATGGTGGCTACCGCCACAGCCCCGGCCTGCACCACCGCCAGCCAGGCCAATGCCATGCCAATGGAGTTGCCGCCGCGCAGTAGCACCCGGTTGCCCGGCACCAGGCCGTAGTCTTGGACCAGCGCCTGCGCGATGCGCGCCACCTCAGCCTGCGCCTGGGCATAACTCAGGGTGCGGCGCGGCGACCGCAACAGAGGCCGGTCGCCCAGTCCACGCCTGGCCGCACTCTCAAACAGGGCCTGCACCAGGTTCAACTGCGCTGGCAATTGCAACTCAGGCAGCGTGTAGGTGAGTCGGGGCCACTGCTCCGGCGGCGGCAGCCGGTCGTGCACAAAACGGTCGGTCTGGGCAGAGTAGCTCATGCAATTCCTTCTGTTTTGTGTTGATCAGCCAAGGGCACTGGGCTGGCCGGCAGGGTTCGCAATACCGACTTGCCGATGATGAGCTGCTGCACCTCGGTGGCGCCCTCGTAGATCCGCAGGGAGCGAATATCGCGGTACAGGCTCTCCACCTTGGTGCCGACCCGCACGCCCATGCCACCATGCATTTGCAGCGCCATGTCGATCACGCGCTGGGCGTTTTCGGTGGCGGTCATCTTGGCCATGGCGGCGGCGGCGGTGTAGGCCTGGGCCTGCGCGGGTGAGTCGGTGCCAACACAGTCGCGCAGCCAGGCGGCGCGGTAGGTCAGC
>RFWA01000266.1 GCA_009922295.1 Betaproteobacteria bacterium | reverse complement strand
CGTGCCTTACAAGGGCTCGGCGCCTGCCGTGGCCGGCCTGCTGGGCGACGAGGTGCAGGTGATGATCGGCAACCTGCCGCCCTGGTCGGCGCAGATCAAAGCCGGCCGGGTGCAGGCGCTGGCAGTCAGCACGGCCCAGCGCCACCACAGCCTGCCCGAGGTCCCCGCCCTGGCCGAATCCCTGCCAGGTTTTGAGACCCTGGCCTGGTTTGGCGTGCTGGCGCCGGCGGGGACTCCGCGGGCGGTGGTGGAGCGCATCAACACCTTGGTCAACCAGGCGCTGGAGCAGCCCGAGATCAAGGCCCGGCTGGCCACCCTGGCCTGCGACCCGGCACCTGCCACACCCGAGGCGTTTTCAAGCCGTGTCAGTGGTGATGTGGCGCGCTGGAAAAAACTCGCCGCCGAGAAAAATATTCGCGCTGACTGAGTGTTGACTGAGCGCCGAGGGCGCCCGCAGCCTAAAAACGCGCGGCCTTGAAGGCGCTGAACCCCTGGGCCTGGGCCCGCCGGGCGGTGGCCGCAAAGCCCTCCGGCGTACGCAGGGGGGTGGCGCGTTCGATGTTGGCGTACAAGGCCACTGGTGCGCGCTCCAGCGGCGCTCACTCCTTGGCAGTGAAGTGGGGTATGGCACGCTTCATGAACTCATCAAATAGCGGCACCGTGAAGGCCATGTCACCATAGGCCGGGCTGTAGATCATCCCCTTCTTGATAAGTTTGGAACGCACTGGCCCGATGCTGTTGACTTTGACACCAAGGCAATTCGCAATGTCGCCGGATCGAATGGCACCAGAACCTAATTGAGCCATGGCACGCAGGAAGTTCTTTTCCCCAGGCGTCAACCGGTCAAACCGAACCCGAAAAAAATTCTGATCGAGCCGCCGCACAACCGAATCGGCTGCAGATTGCACAAGCGCCAGGTCAATGGGACTGCTCACCGCCAAATTCCACATTTGGTAGCCCCATTCCTGAATGAAATAGGGATAGCCTTTTGTGAGGCGGTAAGTTTCCGTCAAAGCCGCGGCAGTCAAGGTAACACCCTCTTGTGTGGCTGGTTCGCTGATAGCTTGGTTGGAGTCAGCCTCTGACAAGGCGCCGATGTCAGGGAAAGCAAACAAGCGTTCCGCGTACGACTTTGACTCTCCCGCCAATCCTGGCAATACCGGCAAGCCAGCACCCAGCAACACCACTGGTAATTGGCGCTGTTGCATACGGTGCATGGCCATGATGATGGCCCCCAATTCCTTTTGGCTCAGGTACTGGATCTCGTCAATCAAAATGGCAACCGCAGTTTGTTTTTCTTTGGCGGCTTCCCCAAGTGCTTCGAACACATTGGGCAAGTCGATTTCAATATCCCCGCTGTCAGCAGCACCGGTCTCAGGGTCAATATCGAGACCGATCTCCAGCTCGCCCAATTTGACTTTCAGTCCACCCACGAAACTGCGCAACACCCGCAAACCGCGCTTGACGCGGTCGCCAGTCTGCGCTATTCGGTCCAATTCAAAGAACACCGCTTTCAAGGGCGCGGCAATGAGCGGTCCCAGTGCCTTTTCTTCGTGTGCTTCGACTAATACAGTGCGGTAGCCCGACTCCTGTGCCATGCGACGCACCTCGTTGAGCAGCACGGTTTTGCCCACCCCGCGCAGCCCTGTCAACATCAAGCTTTTCTCGGATTTGCCGATCATCACGCGGCCGAGCAGAATGCGGGCCTGTTCCAGCACCGGAGCCCGACCGGCCAACTCGGGCGGCGGTGAACCTGCGCCAGGAGAGAAAGGATTTTTAATAGGGTCCATATTCTATATGGTGATTGATAGTTCTAGCAAAATATTAGTATAACTAGTTATATCTTAATAGAACTAAAGACCAGTCATCACGTCACCCTAAACACCTTCAGCGCCTCAATCTCATCCGCAGCCACCGGCACGCCGCGGCTGATCAGTTCGCAGCCGCTGGCGGTGACGATGGTGTAGCCGATGAGCGCGTCCTTGCGTACGCTGGTCTGGCCGATTTCCAAGGGCTCGGTGTAGGCGCCGCAGTCGATCACATCGCCCAGCGTGCCCATCTTGTTGCTGTCCGACAGGCCAACATCGAGCATACCCTGCGCCAGCACCTTGACGCTAGCCTCGTGCGGGCCTGGGTGTTCATGAGCCATGAGTCTATACAGATCCGGGTCCTTGGTGACCCGCAGTGTCACCAAGGGATAACGCCAATTGCGCAATGTCGCGGCTTGTCCAAGACTGTGTTCTACAGGCGAAACTATATGATTAACTCAACCTTTCGCCGCGCACTGCTTGTGGCGGGCCTGGCGGTTTCGGCTCTTGTGGGTGGCGTCGCTGCGCAGCAGTTGCCAGTGGCCGCCAGCAAGCCCAAACTGCTTGTGTTTTTGGTGGTGGATGGTCTTCCCCAACGCCAGATCCTGGCCTACCGGGACCAGCTGGCGCCCGATGGCCTAGCTCGCTTTTTGGACCGGGGTGCCTGGTTTTCGGACGCGCATTACGCGCACTCCTTCACCGTCACCGGCGCTGGCCATGCCATCATGCTGAGCGGCGCCAACCCCAGCCGCACCGGCATCATTGGCAACGACTGGCTCGACCCCCTGACCGGGCAGCCCGAATACTGTGCCGGCGACACCTCGGCCAGCTACATCGGCCACGCCACCAACGCGCTTGACGGCACCAGCCCCAAGAACTTGAAAGTGGAGACGCTGGGCGATGTGCTGCGCCGCGTTGATCCTAGGTCCAAGGTGATCGGTATTTCTGGCAAGGACCGAGGTGCTATCTTGCCGGCCGGCAAGTCTGGTGTTGCCTGGGTCAACGCCTTCAATGCGGCCAAGCCGGCCGACCAGTATTTCAAGAAGCAGTGGACCGCCCTGTTGCCTGAAACTGAGTATGCGCGCTCCCTGACTGACCAGCAAAAATGGTTTGGCCCTGGTGGCGGAGGCTTACCGGCCACCTTTGGCGCGGCCGAGGATGACGCGCCTGGTCCTCGCTACTACACCGGCTTGCTGCGCGGCCCATTTGTGGACCAACTGTCCTTAGACTTTGCCCGAGCGGCCATTACCGGCGAAGCGCTGGGTCAGGACGACGCGCCCGACATTTTGGCCGTCAGCCTGTCGGGGCACGACTACGTGAACCACGCCTTCAGCGCCGAGTCCCGCCTGTCGCACGACCACTTACTACAACTGGACCGAATGTTGCAGGCTTTCTTCCGCGAGCTTGACACCGCGGTGGGTGCCGGCAATTACCTGGCCACGCTCACGGCCGATCATGGCTTCATGCCGGCGCCCGAGGTCACGGCGGCGCTGGGTCAGGACTCTGGCCGCATCAACCCCAGCCAGGCCTTGGGCCGGGTGAACCAGGGGCTGGTCGCGCGTTTCGGGCCAGGCCGATGGGTGATCAACGCGTCCGGCTCCACGCTGCTGCTGGACAAAAAGCTGATGACCGCTGCCAAGCTAGACCCGGATGATGTGGCCGAGGCTGCCCGAGCGCTGCTTCTTGCAGAACCCGGCTTTGGGGTGGCCTACACGCGGCGTGAACTGCTGGCCAATAGCCGAACCGGCGCGCCCTTGTTTGAGCAGATGCGCAAGTCCTGGCACCCGGACGTCTCGGGTGAGGTGCAGTTTTCCCTGAAAGCCAACTGGATGTTCGCATCCAGCACGTCGGTCACCACCCACGGCTCCCCCCATGCCTATGACACCAACGTGCCGATCCTGGTGTACGGCCCGACGTGGGTCAAGCCGGGGCGCGTTGACACCCGGGTCGAGGTGATAGACATGGCGCCGACGCTGGCCCGGCTGCTGCAGGTGCCTGCACCGTCCAGTTCGGAAGGGCGCCAGCTGCCGCTGCTGACACCCTGAGCACCGGGCGCGGTGTATCCCGCGCCCTGCGCTTTAACCCCGCATCAGCGCCTCAATCTCATCCGCAGCCACCGGCACACCGCGGCTGATCAGCTCGCAGCCGCTGGCGGTGACGATGGCGTCGTCTTCGATCCGGATGCCGATGTTGTGGAAGGCCTCGGGCACGCCGGCTGCCGGTCGCACATAGATGCCGGGCTCGATGGTCAGCACCATGCCGGGCTGCAGGATGCGCGCTGGCCGGTTGACGATGGTGTCGCCGGTGAGCGCGTCTTTGCGCACGCTGGTCTGGCCGATTTCC
>RFWA01000265.1 GCA_009922295.1 Betaproteobacteria bacterium | reverse complement strand
CATTTTTTTTACCCTATTTGCATTCGCGCTGAACAATCAGCAAGACGCTACGGTGCATTTTTTCTTCGGTACCCAATGGCGTGCGCCGCAGGTGCTGGTGGTACTGGCCGCATTTGCCGCCGGTTTGGCCGTCGGTGCCCTGGGCATGGTGCCGCGGTGGTGGCGCCAACGCGTGGCACAGCAAGGCTCTGATGTCACATCAGCCGCGCAGCCCGCCGGTGAGACGCCTCTCAGCCGGCCCGACGTGACCTTGCATGGACTTTGACCTGAGCTGGACGCTGCTGGGTCTTCCTCTGGCGTTCGTGCTAGGTTGGCTGGCCTCGCGGTTTGATTTACGGCAATTGCGCCTGGACAACCGTCAGGCGCCCAAGGCCTATTTCAAAGGGCTGAATTTCTTGCTCAACGAGCAGCAGGACCAGGCTATCGACGCCTTCATCGAGGCGGTGCAGAGCGACCCGGACACGTCTGAGCTGCATTTTGCGCTGGGCAACTTGTTTCGTCGGCGCGGCGAATACGAGCGCGCCGTGCGGGTCCATGAACACCTGCTGTCCCGTGGCGACCTGAGCCAGTTGGATCGGCAGCGCGCCCAACACGCGCTGGCACTGGACTACCTGAAAGCCGGCCTGCTTGACCGGGCGCAGGAGGCCTTACTGAAACTTGAAAACACGCCGTTTGAAGGCCAGGCTCGGCTAGCCTTGCTGGCCAACCATGAACGCAGCCGCGACTGGGCTGCGGCCGCGCTGACAGCGCAAAAAATGGGGCAATCGCAGCAAGGAAACTTTGATGGCCGTCTAGCGCACTACCTGTGTGAGCAGGCCACCACTCTACTGGCATCGCAGCGCCCCGCAGAAGCCAAGGCACTCTGGCTTCAGGCAATCGATACAGCGCCAGCAGCGGCGCGGCCACGCCTGGAACTGGCGCGGCTGGTCGGTAGCGAAGGCGCTGCCGACCAGGCCTGCGATATTTTGCGTGATTGCATCGATGCAGCACCCGCAGCGCTGCCACTGATCGCCGGGCCGCTGGCCGGCTTTGCCATGGCTTGCGGCCAGGCTGGGTCGGTACAGGAACTGTTGAAGGAGCGTTATGCACAAACCCACGCACTCGATGTGCTGGACGCCATCGTTCTGCTGGAGGCCAGCCTGCCCCACCCCAGCTCCGACGCGCGTGACTGGTATGTACGGCACCTCGAGCTAGCGCCCTCGTTGGTCGCCGCAGCCAAGTGGATTGCTGGCGAAAAACTGGAGCATGAGCAGTTTCATCCGCAAGTCCAGCGCGCGCTGGAGCACGCGGTCAAGCCCCTGACCCGCTACCGCTGCGCGTCCTGCGGCTTTGAAGCGCGGCAACATTTCTGGCAATGCCCGGGTTGCCAGGCCTGGGACAGCTACCCGGCGCGGCGGATCGAAGAACTATGACTTTAAACTTGCCCGCATGATGGTGACACGAGAACAACTCAAAAGCGCACGCGTTTTGGTGGTGGGCGACGTGATGCTGGACCGCTACTGGTACGGCAGCGTTGACCGTATCTCGCCAGAGGCCCCGGTACCGGTGGTCCGCATCACCCGTGAGGAGGAGCGCAATGGTGGCGCGGCCAACGTGGCCTACAACGTCGTGTCGCTCGGCGCCCAGGCCTCTTTGCTGACTGTGGTGGGGGACGACGAGGCCAGCCGTAAGCTGGAAGCGCTGGTGGCCGGCACCGGCATTCGCACCCATTTTGGCCGGGACCCCGCGCTCAAGACCACGGTCAAGCTGCGCGTGATTGGGCGCCAACAGCAGTTGATCCGTCTCGATTTTGAGAACACCCCCAAAAACGAAGTGCTGGCGTCACAGACTGCGACCTTCCAACACTTACTGGCCGAGCACGACGTGGTGCTGTTCTCAGACTATGGCAAGGGCGGTCTGGCCCATGTTAGCGACATGATTGCCTGCGCCCGCGCTGGCGGCAAGCCAATTTTGATTGACCCCAAGGGAAGTGACTACTCCCGCTACCGCGATGCCACTGTGATCACGCCAAACCTGACTGAGCTGCGTCAGGTTGTCGGCCCTTGGGCGGACGAGGCCGAGTTGCAGACCAAAAGCCAGGCCCTGCGCCAGCAACTAGGGCTGGACGCATTGCTGTTGACCCGCAGCGAAGAAGGCATGACCCTGTTTGACGCTCACGGCGCGGCGCATGTCAGCGCACAGGCGCGTGAAGTATTCGATGTCACCGGCGCAGGCGACACCGTGATCGCCACCATGGCGGTGCTGGTGGCGGCTGGGCTTGGACTGCGCGAGGCTCTGCCGCTCGCCAACCGTGCTGGTGGCCTGGTGGTGGGCAAATTCGGCACGGCTGCCGTCAGCTACGAGGAGTTGTTCGAATGACCCGCATCGTTGTCACCGGCGCCGCCGGCTTTATTGGCAGCAACATCATCCGTGGCCTGAACGCCCGCGGCATTGATGATGTGATCGCTGTCGATGACTTGACCCTGGGTGACAAGTTCCGCAACTTGGCAGACCTGCAGATTGCTGACTATGTGGATGCTGGGGCTTTTTATGAGGATTTTGCCCACGGCGGCTACGGACAGGTTGAGGCTGTGTTCCATGAGGGTGCCTGCAGTGACACGATGGAGAGCAACGGCAAGTACATGATGGACAACAACTACAGCCTGTCCTGCAGCCTGTTCCATTCCTGCCAAAAGCGTGGCGCACGCCTGTTGTACGCCTCCAGCGCGGCCACCTACGGCGGCTCGGACACGTTCCGTGAAGAGCCGGCGTTTGAGCGCCCGCTGAACGTGTACGGCTACTCCAAGCTGCTGTTTGACCAACGCATGCGGCGCGAATGCGGCACTGACTTCAAACGCTCGGTGCTGGGCAAAACCGGCCAGGTGGTGGGGTTCCGCTACTTCAATGTGTATGGCCCGCATGAGCAGCACAAGGGCCGCATGGCCAGCGTGGCATTTCACCAATTCCACCAATTTGAGGCTGAAGGACGAGTCAAGCTGTTTGGCGAGTACGGCGGCTACAGCCCCGGCGCCCAGATGCGCGACTTTGTCTTCATTCACGATGTGGTGGCCGTCAACCTGTGGTTTTTTGACCACCCTGGCATCTCAGGCATCTTCAACCTGGGTAGCGGCCAAGCCCAACCGTTCAACGACGTGGCCACCGCCGTGGTCAACACCCTTCGCGAGCAGCGCGGCGAAGCTGCCCTGACCCTGGACGAACTGGTAGCGGCCAAACTGATCGAGTACGTGCCGTTTCCGGATGCGCTGCGCGGCAAGTACCAGTGCTACACCCAGGCCGACCTGACATCGCTGCGCGCCACCGGCTGCGGCCATACCTTCGCCAATGTGCAGAGTGGCGTTGCAGAGTATGTGCACTGGCTGGCAGAATGGAGCCGGCATTGAACCTTTTCCCCCAACCTAGGAGTTAGACCATGTTGAAAAAAATTCTGTCCGTGTTTCTGATGCTGTACGCCGCCGTCTGCTTTGCAGCCGTTGATGCCAACAAGGCCAGCGCGGCCGAATTGGACAGCGTCAAGGGCATCGGCCCGGCCATGTCGACCCGAATTCTGGACGAGCGCAAGAAAAGCAACTTCAAAGACTGGCCCGACTTCATCAGCCGCGTCAAAGGCGTGGGCGAGGCAACGGCCGCCAAGTTGTCCAAAGAAGGCCTGACCGTCAACGGCGCCGAATTCAAGGGGGCAGCTACCGCCAAGGCTGAACCGGCCAAACCGGCGGCGAGTGCGGCCAAGAAGTAAATCCGGGCGCTACGCCAGCGAAAAGCTGGCCGCGACCGCAGTCATGGTGCGCCACTGAGCCGTTCGGCCATGCGGGTTTGCCAGCCTGGGCCTGTGGCCCGCCATTGCTCAATCACGTCGACAGGCAAGCGGATAGAAATCAACTTGCGTGGGTTGGCAGACACAGGCCGCCCGCCTCGGCGGACGATGGCGCGGGCGAGCATGGCCTCATCCAGTTCAGGCAGTTCGTCATAATCGCCTTCACCGATGGGGCGAGCATCGACCCGCCCCAGGTCAGATGTCAAGGAACGCTGCAATCCGGGTTTTTTCGCGTTCATTTGCTTTCCTCATGCTAAAAATGTGACGGTCCGCGCCACGCGGCGTGTATCCGACAACCACCGTGCGCCCTGCGAGCAGCCCAAAACAGATGATGCGCTGCTCGCCGTAATTCTTTCGG
>RFWA01000264.1 GCA_009922295.1 Betaproteobacteria bacterium | reverse complement strand
GCCGGGCGGCCCGGCTGTGAGGCAGCTTAATTTGCACCCTGCCGTCACCAAAATTGCCGAAGAGCAGGCCTGGCTGCATTGGTTCATGCTCATTCTGTGCACCGTGATCTTCCTTGCGGTGTTCGCGGTCATGTTTTATTCGATCTGGAAACACCGTAAGTCCGTCGGCCACAAGTCTGCCAATTTTCATGAGTCGGTGACGGTCGAGATCATCTGGACCATCGTCCCCTTCATCATCGTGATCCTGATGGCCCTGCCAGCCACCAAAGTGGTTGTGGCCATGAAAGACACCACCAACGCTGACCTGACCATCAAAGCCACCGGTATGCAGTGGAAATGGGGTTACGACTACATTAAGGGCGAGGGCGAGG
Organism: Betaproteobacteria bacterium; assembly: GCA_009922295.1. Classification (GTDB taxonomy): domain Bacteria; phylum Pseudomonadota; class Gammaproteobacteria; order Burkholderiales; family Burkholderiaceae_C; genus Rhodoferax. The sequence continues at coordinate 3,808 of RFWA01000264.1, read as the reverse complement.
GCATCGGTTTCACTTCAGCCTTGGACGCTGCTCACCGAGAGCTATCCAATAACGGTGGCCCCAAGGCTGGTGTGATAATGGATGACTACCTGCTCAAGGTGGATAACCCGATGGTGGTGCCAGTCAACAAAAAGGTGCGCATCATTACCACCGCCAACGATGTGATCCACTCCTTCATGGTGCCGTCGTTCGGCATCAAGCAAGATGCCATCCCTGGTTTTGTGCGTGACACTTGGTTCCGTGCGGAGAAAATCGGCGACTACCATGGCCAGTGCGTAGAGCTATGCGGCAAAGAACACGCTTATATGCCGATTCACGTGAAGGTGGTGTCGGCTGAAGACTACTCCGCCTGGGTCGCCGCCGAGCAGAAAAAACTGGCAGCCAAAGCCGATGATCCAAGCAAAGTGTGGACGGCGGCAGAGATCACCCAGCGTGGGGAAAAAGTCTATGCCGCCAACTGCGCGGCCTGCCACCAGGCCAGCGGCAAGGGTGCCGGGCCTATCAAGCCGCTCGACGGAGCCGCTGTCGTGCTGGACGCTGACAAAACCAAACAGATTGCTGTGCTGCTCAACGGACAGAACAACGGCGCCATGCCTTCGTGGAAGCAGCTCAGCGACACCGAGATCGCAGCCGTCATCACTTTCACCAAAAACAACTGGTCCAACAAGACCGGCCAGCTGGTGCAGCCAGCCGACGTGACCGCAGCGCGCAAATAGACCGCCGCCCCAGATTCAAGTATTGACAAGGAAAACAGCATGAGTGCCGTTCTAGACCACCACGACCACGCCCACGATGACCACCACGACCACGCCCCTAGCGGCTGGCGGCGTTGGGTCTATGCCACCAACCACAAAGACATCGGCACGCTTTATCTGCTGTTCAGCTTTACCATGTTGATTGCGGGGGGCATTCTGGCTTTGCTGATTCGCGCGGAACTGTTTCAGCCCGGCCTGCAACTGGTGAATCCGGAGTTGTTCAACCAGCTCACCACCATGCATGGCCTGATCATGGTGTTTGGGGCGATCATGCCTGGCTTTGTGGGATTTGCGAACTGGATGATCCCACTGCAGATCGGTGCGGCCGACATGGCCTTTGCCCGCATGAACAACTTCTCGTTCTGGCTCATGATTCCGGCTGGACTGACACTGATGGGCTCGTTCTTCATGCCCGGCGGCGCACCAGCTGCAGGTTGGACGCTGTATGCACCGCTGACCCTGCAGATGGGCCCAAGTATGGATGCCGGTATTTTTGCTTTGCACGTGCTGGGCGCGTCGTCGATCATGGGCTCCATCAATATCATTGTCACCATTTTGAATATGCGGGCGCCCGGCATGACGCTGATGAAAATGCCGATGTTTTCATGGACCTGGCTGATCACGGCTTACTTGTTGATCGCGGTGATGCCCGTTTTGGCCGGTGCCATCACCATGACGCTGACCGACCGTCACTTTGGCACCAGTTTCTTTAACCCCGCTGGTGGCGGTGACCCGGTGATGTACCAGCACATCGCCACCATGTTGATTGCGGTGCCCACTGCTGTGAAAATTTTCAACTGGATCGCCACCATGTGGCAGGGCTCAATGACCTTTGAGACGCCCATGCTGTTCGCCGTCGGCTTCATCTTTGTGTTCACCATGGGCGGCTTCACCGGCCTGATCCTGGCTATGGCGCCGATCGATATCCAGTTGCAGGACACCTACTACGTGGTGGCCCACTTTCACTATGTGCTGGTCGCGGGTTCACTGTATGCCATGTTTGCCGGCTATTACTACTGGAGCCCCAAATGGACCGGCGTCATGTACAACGAGACCCGCGGCAAGATCCATTTCTGGTGGTCGCTGATTGCCTTTAACGTGACCTTCTTCCCCATGCACTTCCTCGGTCTGGCTGGCATGCCCCGCCGCTATGCCGACTACCCGATGCAGTTCGCCGATTTCAATGCGCTTGCCTCGATTGGCGGTTTTGCCTTTGGTCTCGCCCAAGTCTATTTCTTCTTTTTTATTGTGCTGCCCTGCATGATGGGTAAGGGCGAGAAAGCCCCTCAAAGCCCGTGGGAAGGGGCTGAAGGCCTGGAGTGGGAAGTTCCCTCGCCTGCACCTTTCCACACCTTTGAGACGCCGCCTCGTTTGAACGCTGCGGCCAATAAGGTTATCGGCTAACCGCACGCTGGACACTCGCAAGATGACCCCTGAGCAAAAAAAAGCCAACCTGCGTACAGGCCTGATTCTGGCCTCGATCGCTCTGGTGTTCTTCATTGGTTTTATGGCCAAAATGGTCTTGCTCGGCAAGTAAGCATGGGTTTGTACCGCGCCAATATCAGGATGCTGGGCAAGTTGGTGGTCGTGACCGCCGGCATGTTCGCTTTCGGGTACGCATTGGTGCCGCTCTACAAGGCAATTTGCGAGATGACTGGCATCAACATCCTGGCATTGGGCGACCGTAACATTCCTGGCGCTACCGCCAACACGCCGGCCAATACCCAGGTCGACACCAGCCGCACCATCACAGTCGAGTTTGACGCTAATGCGCGAGGTCCCTGGGAGTTCAAGCCGGCGCAGCGGTCCTTGCAGGTGCATCCGGGCGAGATGGCTACCGTGATGTACGAATTTCAGAACGTGCAAAACCGGCGTATGGCGGCGCAGGCCATTCCGAGCTACGCGCCGCAGCAGGCTGGTGCACATTTCAACAAGCTGGAATGTTTTTGCTTTAGCCAGTACACGTTGGAGCCAGGCGAAAAAAAATCATGGCCGGTGGTGTTCGTGATCGACCCCAAACTCTCAAAGGATGTGCGCACTATTACCCTGTCTTACACATTTTTTGAAGTAGGCGGTAAGACGCCGCCAGCGCCCGTGGCTGACGCTAGGCCACACCTCGTCTCAGGATCCGGCACATGAGCGGCACCGCCAAGGCAGGCACAGCATCGCTCTGGCGCAGCGTGCGCGTGGTGGCCTGGTCTTTTTTAGGGATTCGCAAGGGCAGTGAATCGCAGGAAGATATGGCGCGGGTCAACCCGTTCCACATCATCGGGGTAGGCATCGCCGCTGCGGCCCTTTTTGTCGTTGGTTTGGTGATTTTGGTGAATTGGGTGGTTGCCAAATAAGGCACTCCGCTTCACCGCAATGGACAGAAGAGAACTGGAAGGAATGGAGCTGACATGAGTTCAACAACCCACGGAACAACACCGTATTACTTTGTACCCAGCCCGTCGCGGCATCCAGCCCTGGCGGCTCTGGGTCTTTTCTTCATCATCCTGGGCGCAGGGCAGTGGATCAATGGCGCCGACTGGGGTAAGTATTCCTTGGCGATTGGCATGCTGTGGTTCTTGGGTGTTTTGTACCAGTGGTTTAGCCAGGCCATTGGTGAAAGCGAGGGCGGCCAGTATGGGCGCAAGATCGACTTGTCGTTCCGCTGGAGCATGAGCTGGTTTATCTTCTCCGAGGTGATGTTCTTTGGCGCATTCTTCAGTGCTTTGTGGTGGGTGCGTGCCCACTCTGTGCCTGAACTGGGTAATCTGGAGAATGCTTTGCTGTGGCCCGATTTCAAGTCGGTTTGGCCCAGTCTGGCTGCTGGTGCCACGGGTTCCCCTGCCAGCATCGTGGAGCCCTTCACGACGATGACGCCGTTTTGGCTTCCGACTATCAACACGGCGTTGCTGCTCAGTTCAGGCGTGACATTGACAATCGCTCACCATGCCCTGATTGAAGGCAAACGCGCAAGGACGATCGCCTTCATGTGGCTTACCGTGGCGCTGGGCGTGGTGTTCTTGTTTGTGCAGGGCTACGAGTATTACCACGCTTACCATGAGCTC
>RFWA01000263.1 GCA_009922295.1 Betaproteobacteria bacterium | reverse complement strand
ATCCATGGCTGTGTCAACCTGGATGGCAATGCTGCCGGGCACGCCGCTGGCGCAGACAACGAATTGGCCGCGCGCACCAGCTGGGCTGGTTACACGCGCGAGGTTGGAGGTGACGCCGAGCGTACCGCCCAGGCTGCTGCTGGATGTGCCTCCCGTGGCGCCGCCGACAATGCCGGCTGCACGGGCGTGCTGCCAGAACAGCGACGACTCGTCGGTCGCAACTGGCGCGGCCGCACCAACCCAGGTACCGGTGTCGATCACACCATTACCACCTGTGGCGGCGGTGGGCGCTGTGCCGGTGCCGGTGTGGGCGACGACCTGCAAATCGTCGCCAGGAACGGCCCTGTACTTGTCGAGGTAGACATTGATGGCAGACGCAGTGCCGCGATATTCATTGACCACGGCCTTGACCTTGGAGCCTTCGATCAACGACTGGCCCTTGAGCACGCCGCCCAACAGCAGACCAATGATGACCAGCACAATGGCGATTTCTACCAGCGTAAAGCCCTTTTGCCGGGCCGGAGCGCGAGATTTCATAGTGACATCCTTAAATAATTGAAACAGGGCTTGAACGAACACCATCCAAGCTGCCTGGCACGGATATTAAAGATGAACACCTGCCCATAGAAGTGAAGGATTTTTACGGTTGCACGCCGGGCTGGGCGCGCGGGTCACCAACGGCTGGGCGCAGATTTTTACCGGCCTGCCACCAGTGCCCGGCTAGTTGGCGCTGCCTTGCGCTGGCATCTTGCGGTCCGGAATCGTCAGGACAAAGGTAATCCCGCTGTCATCGACTTCTGCGCTAAGGTCGCCGTTGGCCTCCTGCAGACTTTTGCGAGCCTGGTAGAGGCCAAGCCCCAGCCCGCCTGCCCGCCCACTCGCAAACGGTTCGAACAGTCTCAGTGGCTCTATGCGCACTTGTGCGTTCGGCCAAGGGCTGAAAAAGCGTAACTCTGCCATGGCCGGTTTAAACGGGCTTTCTGGACTGGTTCGCAAATGAAGCAGGGGTTTGTCTGCGCCAGGATTGCGCCAATTGGGCGCCAGGTTAGAAAACAGGTTGTCCAGGGCACGGGCCAGCAAGGCTTGCGCAATCCAGGCCTGCGCCTGCCCCGAGATGTCGACCTGTACCCCGGCCATTTGCGCGGCATTTTCTACCGCTAGCCGCAAGTCCAGCAGGGCCGCTTGTTGATTGGCCGGGTTGTTTCCGAGCAGAGCCACCAGCCGATCTGCACGTTCCCGTGCCAGCGGTGCATTTTGTTGCAGGCGCCGCGCTGCGATGAGCAGGCTCTCGGGCTGGTGGCAATCATTGAAATCAGAGCACACCCAGCCGACCCATTGGGCCAGATTGCGCATGTCGTGCTGCAGGTAGAGCGTCAGCCTGGCCCGCTCGGCCATGGCCACCGAAATGGCCTCGGTCCGAACGCGCAGCGCCGACTCAAGCAGCAAGACGAACACCTTGGCCAGTTGCTCGGCGAACAGGCGTCCCTCGCCCCCAACAGCGCTGTGCGTGAGTGTCATCACCAGCAGAACGTCGTTACCGCTGCTCAGTCTGAATGCCAATGGCGTGCTTGCCTTTTGGCCTCGGTTCAGTGGCTGCTCTGGTTTTTTCCCCCATTCGGACTCGACCAGGTAGCCGAACCAGTCGCCTGAAAGCTGCAGATGCTGCCAGCCACCGGCGGCCAAAAGTGGCCAGGCGGCGGGCGGAATGTCGAGGGGGTCTAGCCCCTGCGCGCCCAGTTGAAGCAGGCTTTGCATGCCTGCCTGGTAGCTCCGTGCTCGCCGGGCCAGGCTCCTGCTGGTCAGGTACAGGGTGAGCCCCGCAGCCAGGCAAATCAGCGTCAGGCTATTCAGGACGCCGTAATCCATACTTGTTCAGGTAGTAGTAAACATGCTCGCGGGCCATACCCAGTTGGCGCGCAACCTCGGCGATGTTGTACCCGGTCGCGACCAAGGCGCGCCGGAGCAGTTGCTCTTCGGCACTTGACGCAGCCTCCTTGGGGCCTTCCCATAACCTGGCCGTCAGGTGGAGGCGGGCTTCACCCGCTAACGTCATGCGCTCTTCGGTCTGCTTGAACATGCTGGCCCTTCTGACCGCCGAATGAATGGCGGCCAAGCTGGCGGGTTTTACCAAAAAATCAAAGGCGCCGCGCCTGATCGCCTCCAAGGCTGCGGCATCCTCATCCTGACCGGTCAGGACGATGACTTTGATGCCAGGAACCAGTTGGAGCGCCGCATCCAGCAAGCTCAGGCCCTCGCTCATGGTGCTGGCGTGCGGCGGAAGCCCGAGATCGAGCAGCAAGAGGCCGGGGGCCAGGGCCGAGCCGAGTACGCCCAGCGCGCTCGCTCGGTCAGGTGTCGCCTGAACCTGGTACCCGGCATCGGTCAGGGACGAGCTCAGGTAGCCGCTAAGGGTCGGGTCATCCTCAACGAGTAGGATGAAGTTTGACTCTGACGGCCTGTTCACCGGGTGCTTACTGGTCACTGCCCGTCAACCTGGTTAAGAATGGCAGCACGGCCAAGACAAACCCTGCAAACAGGGCGATAAATCCTGACACCACACGAATCAACAACCAGTCTGACGACGTCTCGGGGCTGACGGCGAGCAGGGCGTACCCACTCAGCAGTATGACGAAGCCAATCACCTCCTGAACACGCTGGCGCGCCGCCATTTTTTTCTTGTGGGCACGAAGGATTTCGTTGGCGTCGATCTTCATAGACGGCGGGACTAGCGGCGTGTGACAGAGCCCGCAGCCAGCGTATCGACGCGATGGCTGTTGGTCAAGTCCAGCTTTTGGCCAGGAAGGACTGCGTGGTTCATGATACTGATATGGCCTGGCCGGATAGTCACCGGTATGCCGGGAAATGGCGAGTGCCCTTCAGGAACCGCCTGGCCATTGATCCAGGCCGTCCCTTTGCCGCCGGAACGGACCAGGACCCCAGACAGTGCCACCATGCTGGGCGGTTTCTCTTGCTCTGCGGGGCCGGCGCGTTTCTGGACGATGGCCTGGCGCTCGGCCGCGTTGAAGAATAGAGGCCCAAGGTTCTCGCTCGACTGTGCCAGAGCATGAACAGCTGTCGTGGACAAGGTCAGCAACAAGGCCAGCTTGGGCCAAGATGGTGCCGTTTGTGGCGTCAAAGGGATACCGGACCGTTTGCGACGGACCCCGCAGCCCAGCAAATCTGAAGACTGTTGTTCAATCATGTTGAAGGCGCCGCTGCAGGCGGGGTCAGGGGCTGGTTGAAAAAGCGCAAGGTGCAACTTGCGTTCAAGCCGTTGCTGCTGGGAGACCACAACTGGCAGGACTGGACTCTGAATCTGCCTCTGACCTGCTGCTCGTAGCTGGTGAGAAACTCAAACAGTTCGCCCTCATGAATGCTGTCCAGTCTCAGTGTCATGTCATGCGCCTGGGCAGGTGCGACTGTAGGCGACGGTTCTACCCCAGGCACGGGAGCAGGTACCAGCAGCGTGTAGACCAGGGTGTCGGGGAGGGCTTTGTTTTTGTGTACTTTCGACAAGGTTTCTGCCCAGCCTTCCCGATCAGCATTGCCGGCCAGCCCCGATCCGCGAAGGGCTTCAAAACTGGCGAAGTTGGCCTTTAGGTACCCTAATTCTGCATCTTTTTCGTTGAGTTTCGCACTTTCGCCTGTTTCCCGAGTCTGAAAGGTGCTCAACTCAAGCCGCGCATCTTGCTCCAAACCCGTCGCGCCCCAAGAGGCCAGGCCCCCTACCGCCAGGGTAGTCGCCAGCGTGATCAGCCCCACACGTGACTGGCGCACAATGGATGACAAGTCGCTCATGGTTTGGTTCTCTCTGATGGCGCCAATGATGGGGAGACATTTGACACATCGAGGCACCAAGCTAAGGCTACGGGTGCGGTGTCTGCCGGCCGACTGCCACCCGCCAAAGAGGATGCAATTTGCAATTTGGCTGGATCCAGTTGCAGAGTCACCCCCGGAACGCTTGCCAGTCGTTCGGAGACAGCGGCGATAACGCTGGTTCTGGCTTTGCCGGTCAGTGTGGGCGGTAGCACAAGATCAAAGCTGATCCGACTGCGAGAAGTGCCAGCGGCCGCGTCGCTTGCAGGGGCGCCGGGTGCCACTGCCGTTGCCGGGACAATCGCAGTATCTTTTGGGCAGAATGGCCCCGTGGATGATTGAATCGACCAGTCGAGCCGGCCC
>RFWA01000262.1 GCA_009922295.1 Betaproteobacteria bacterium | reverse complement strand
ACCAGTGCCAGCATGGCCTCGGCAATAGGGGTGGCGCGGACGCCCACGCAGGGGTCATGCCGTCCCTTTGTCACGACCTCGGTGGGGTGGCCAGCGGTGTCAATGGACGCCCGCGGGGTCAGGATGGAACTGGTCGGCTTGATCGCTATGGACACTTCCAGGTCTTGACCGGTGGTAATACCGCCCAGCACGCCTCCAGCATTGTTCGACTGAAAGCCCTGCGGCGTCAGTGCGTCGCCATGCTGGCTACCGCGCTGCGCCACGCTGGCAAAACCGGCGCCAATCTCGACGCCCTTGACGGCATTGATGCCCATCATGGCGTAGGCAATGTCGGCGTCCATTTTGTCAAACAGCGGTTGGCCCAACCCTACGGGCACGCCCGAGGCCATCACACGGATGCGCGCGCCGCACGAGTCGCCCGATTTGCGCAGTGCGTCGATGTAAGTCTCCAGCGCAGCCACATCAGCCATGGGTGCGAAGAACGCGTTGTTGCCCACGTGATCCCAGCTCTCAAAAGCGACTGGCAACTCGCCGACCTGGGTCATGCAGCCACGGACCACGGTGCCATACTGCGCCGCAAGCCATTTCTTGGCAACAGCACCGGCGGCCACCATGGGCGCCGTCATGCGGGCTGAGGAACGGCCGCCACCGCGCGGGTCTCGAATGCCGTACTTTTGGAAATAGCTGTAGTCGGCGTGGCCAGGACGAAATGTCTGCAGAATGTTGCCGTAATCCTTGCTGCGCTGGTCGGTGTTCTTGATCAGCAGGCAGATCGGCGTGCCTGTGGTGAGGCCTTCATAAACCCCTGACAGAATCTCTACCGCATCAGGCTCATTGCGCTGGGTGACAAAGCGGCTGGTGCCTGGCCGGCGCCGGTCCAGGTCGGGCTGGATATCTGCCTCGCAAAGTGGCAGCCCGGGCGGGCAGCCGTCGATCACGCAGCCGATCGCTGGGCCATGCGACTCGCCAAAATTGGTGACCGCAAAGAGTTGTCCGAAAGTATTACCGCTCATGGAGCTTGATTATCCCCGAGCGGCCTGGCATCCAAGAGCATTCACGGCAACTCAGGGCGTGGCCAGGGCGGAACCGTCTTCCGGCCAGTCACGAATATAGGCCTTGAGCATTCTGGCTGTCCACCACCGCCTTGGCAACGTCGTAAAAACTGATCACACCCATCAGCATGCCTTGGTCCATCACCGGCATGTAGCGGGCATGGCGCTCCAGCATCATGCGACGCACCTCGTCGAGTTCGGTCGCGGTGGTGCAGGTCAAGGGCGCATCGTCCATTGCGGTGCGTACCGTGATGGAGCCGATCGTGCCGCCGTTCTTGACCACGGTCTGGATCACCTCACGGAAGGTCAGCATGCCAACCAAATCACCGTGACTCATGACGACCAGGGATCCGATGTCTTTTTCCGCCATCAAGTTCAGTGCTCTTGATAGCGGTTCGTCGGGTGTTGCCGTGTAAAGGGTGCCGCCCTTGACGCGCAAAATGTCGCTGACTTTCATGGTCGTTTCCTCCTTGAAGACGGGGGCCATCATCCCAGACTGGTGCATCCAAAATATAGCCCACAATTGGCATCGTCGGCTGGCAAATTTCATGGCCAGTCACCCAGCCCACTCAAACTGTAGAAACGAAACTCGATGTCTGGTTATTCTGACCCCGGCTTTGACACCCTGGCGCTGCACGCCGGCGCAGCGCCCGACCCGGCGACTGGCGCCCGCGCCGTGCCGATCCACCTGACCACCTCATTTGTGTTCGTCGCTGTTCAACCTGGAGCGCGCTGGCCACGTTTACTCCCGCATCAGCAACCCGACCAATGCGGTGCTGGAGCAACGGGTGTCGGCGCTCGAAGGCGGCATTGGCGCGATCAGCACGGCCAGCGGTCAGGCGGCGCTGCACCTCTGCGTGGCCACGTTGATGGGCGCAGGCTCCCACATCGTCGCCTCCACGGCACTTTACGGCGGCTCGCAAAACCTGCTGCACTACACGCTGCGCCGTTTCGGCATCGAGACCACCTTTGTCAAACCCGGCGATATCGACGGCTGGCGTGCGGCCGTGCGGCCCAACACCAAGCTTTTCTTTGGCGAAACGGTGGGTAACCCGGGGTTGGATGTGCTGGACATTCCCACCGTGTCAGCCATAGCGCATGAGGCGGGTGTGCCCCTCTTGGTGGACTCCACCCTGACCTCGCCCTGGCTGATGAAGCCGTTTGAACATGGCGCCGACCTGGTCTACCACTCGGCCACCAAGTTCCTGAGCGGCCACGGCACGGTGATTGGCGGCATCGTTGTCGACGGCGGCTCGTTCGACTGGGGCGCAACGGACCGGTTTCCCGAGCTCAGCGCCCCTTATGAAGGCTTTCACAACATGGTCTTCACTGAGGAGTCCACCGTGGGCGCCTTCTTGCTGCGGGCCCGGCGCGAGGGCCTGCGCGACTTTGGCGCCTGCCTGAGCCCGCACTCCGCCTGGCTGATCCTGCAGGGCATCGAGACCCTGTCATTGCGCATGGCCCGTCACATGAGCAACACCGAGCGAGTGGTGGAATTCCTGAGCCAACAAGCGCTGGTGGCAAGGGTCGGGCATCCGATGCTTCCAAGCCACCCCAGCCACAGCCTGGCGCAGAGCTTGCTGCCGCGAGGCGCGGGCTCGGTGTTCAGCTTTGACCTCAAGGGCAGTCGGGCCCAGGGGCAAGCCTTTGTTGAAAGCCTGAAGGTGTTCAGCCACCTGGCTAATGTAGGCGACTGCAGAAGCCTGGTCATACACCCCGCCAGCACCACCCATTTCCGCCTCAGCGACGAGGCCCTGGCGGGTGCTGGCATTGCCCAGGGGACGATTCGCCTGAGCATCGGCCTGGAGGACGCCGATGATTTGATTGACGACCTCAAGCGTGCGCTGAAGGCCGCTGAGAAGTTGGCATGAAGATCCGCCCCTTTGCTGACACCGACCAGACCGCCGTGGTGGCGCTGTGGCAGGCCTGTGAGCTGACCCGCCCCTGGAACGACCCGGTCAAAGACATTGCACGCAAACAAGGCATCCAGCCCGAGTGGTTTTTGGTCGGCGAGCTTGATGGCGCGGTGATCGCCAGCGTGATGTTTGGCTACGACGGGCACCGCGGCTGGATGAACTACCTGGCCGTGGCCCCAGAACACCAGGCCCAGGGCTATGCCAAGGCCCTGATCGCCCACGGAGAAGCCCTGTTGCTGGCCGCCGGCTGCCCAAAAATCAGCCTGATGGTGCGCCGCAGCAACACCCAGGTGCTTGGTTTCTACCAAGCGTTGGGCTACGCGCAGGATGACGTGGTCAGCCTGGGCAAGCGTTTGATTCCCGACCATTGAACCTGATTGCCGAGTCTCCCACCATGCACATCACCGTCAACGGCCACGCCAGCTACTGCTACACCGGCGGCAAACCCTTCGATGCCGCCAAACCCAGCATCATCTTCATCCATGGTGTCCTGAACGACCACAGTGTCTGGATCCTGCAGTCGCGCTACTTGGCGCACCACGGCTGGAACGTGCTGGCAATCGACCTGCCGGGCCATTGCCGCAGTGCTGGCGAGCCTCCTGCCACGGTAGAGGCTGCGGCCGACTTCATTGTGGCGCTGATGGACGCTGCCGGCCTGGCCCGGGCGGTGCTGGTCGGGCACAGTTTTGGCGCGCTGGTGGCCTTGGAGGCCGCCGCCCGTGCGCCAGAGCGGGTGCCGCAGTTGGTGCTGGTGGGGGTGGCAGCGCCCATGAAGGTGTCGCCGGCCCTGCTGGAGGCCTCGCTCCATGAGCCAATGAAGGCCCTGGCCATGGTCAATGTGTTTTCACGATCCACCCTGGCGGCACCGCCCTCTGCGCTGGGGCCAGGCACCTGGGTGTATGGCGCCTCGATGGCGCTGGGGCGCAGGGTGCTGGCCAGCAACCGCCGCGTCAACCTGTTCCACACCGGCTTTCTGGCCTGCCACAGCTATACCGGCGCCGAGGCTGCCATAGAGAAAGTACCATGCCCAGTGCTGTTTCTTCTTGGCAGCGCCGACCAAATGACGCCGCCCAAAGCCGCGCAGAGCCTTGTCAAAAAGGCCGCTGATGGGCGGGTGGTGCTGCTGCCCGGTGGCCACCACCAGATGAACGAGACGCCCGAGCCCATGTTGGCAGCCCTCAAGCAATTTTTGATTTGCTATAAAAACTAGAGCGCGTCCCTCAATAACAGCGC
>RFWA01000261.1 GCA_009922295.1 Betaproteobacteria bacterium | reverse complement strand
TGCCATTGCCAGATGGTCGGGGGGGTGTAGCTAGCGGGATCGGACATGTCGGACTCAGCGTGGGGTTGTCGGGCCGTCTAACAACGGGCGACGGCGGCCCGGTGGCGTGATTATTGACGAAATCTCTCTTCGCGTGCCTGGTTGCTGGCTAAAGTACAGCAGGCGGCATAAGCGGCACTGCCGGATTTGGGCTTATTGCCGCTGCTGTCCCGAAGTACCAGCAGTTCGCCAGCGCAACGCTCGCCGAGTGACCAAGGTCAGAAGCCAGTCGATGGCCAGGGCCATCACGAGCAATGCGGCAATCGCGGCAAAGGTGCCATAAGTGGAAAACTGCGAGGCGCTCTTCGACAGAAGATAACCCACCCCTTCGTCGGAGGCGAGCATCTCCGCAACCACCACGCCGACCAGTGCGTAGGGTACCGAGATCTTCAATCCAGCCGTCACCCACACCAGCGCTGAAGGGACCACGACGCGTAGCGCCAACTGCATTCGGTTCGCACCCATGATGCGTACAGCAGCGAGCAATTCATTGCTTACCTCGCGCACGCCAAAGTAAGTGTTGTAGTAGACCAGGAAGAACACGATGGTCGCGGCAAACACCACGCGGAACTCCATGCCCAATCCGAACCACATCAGGAAAAGAGGCGCCAACGCAAGCCGCGGCAAAGTGTAAAAAGCAGTGACGAACGGCTCCAGCACCTCGCCTACACGCCGCCAGGTCGCGGTGATGTAGCCCAAGATCATCCCGCCAATGGCGCCCGCCCCGAATCCCATCAGCGTGGCCTTCAAAGTGACCCAGATGTTCGTGGCATAGGTTCCGTCGATGGTCCATTGCCACATGGTCTGGGCAATGCGCGACGGTTTACTGACGAGCAACGCAGACACCCAGCGCTCGGAGGCGTATTCCCACAACGCAAAGAATGCAACGGCAATTCCGATTTGCCATGCCAGATTCTCCAAGCGCATCCGCCCGGCGCTCTTGCGAACCGGTGGCTTGGAAAGATGATCCGGGGCGTCCTCCACTGCGGAGGCTTTCTGGCTTGTCATTCAGACGCCCCTCGCGGTTGCGGGATACTGCACCGCATCTGCCTGTCGAAGCAGGCTACGGACATGAGATTCGAGCGCTGTATACGCCTTGGAGTCGCGGATGACGTCAAGCCTACGATCTTTGCCCCAAGGAATGGTGGTTTCCTCCAGTACGCGCAAGGGACGGCCACCCAGCACCAATACTCTGTCCGCCAGCAGAATGCTCTCGGAAATGTCGTGGGTCACGAAGAGAACGCTTTCGTTCAGTCTATTCACCGTATTCAGCAGTTCCTGGTGCATCGTTTCGCGCAGTTGCGCATCCAGCGCGGCAAAGGGCTCGTCCATCAACAGCATTGGGGGGCTGTAAATCAGGCTGCGCGCGAGTAGAGCGCGGCGCTTCATCCCTCCGGACAGTTCAGAAGGGTATTTGTCACGTGCTTCGACCAGATTCACCAACTTCAGAGCATGCTCTAGTTTGTCCGACCTCTCCTGCTTTGACACACCGCGCAACTCTAGCGGCAACAAGATGTTCTTAGCCACCGTATTCCAAGGAAGAAGTGTGTCGCCCTGTGTCATGTACCCGACATTCTTGTTGATGCCGTGAAGGTAGGCGCCATTGAATTTGACTGATCCAGCAAGCGGCAACAACAGCCCGGCGGCCAGGTTGAGCATGGTGGACTTACCGCAACCGCTGGGGCCAAGCAGTGCCAGAAATTCGCCTTGCGCGACATTCATATCGAAGCCCTTAAGGATAGGCGCTTCCTGACGAAAGCCGAAGTCGATGTTTTTAAGTTCCAGCAGCATGTGATTTTTGAGATTACCGCAGCGCTCTGGCACACCGATAAAAGGCATCGTCCAGAAAAATATACACAGGGTAAGTAATTAGTATATAGGGTGACACGAGTCAATATAATGGGTTTATCAGCCGCACACCCTCGCGGCTGAGGTGACGATCAAATTACCAAGGAGCAAAGACAATGACGCTGCACCCAATTGTGAAGTCGCCTAAACGTACAAGGCTAGTCGCACTGGCTTTACTGGGCCTGACGATTGCCGGATCGGCAGTAGCACAGACCACGATCAAGTACGGCATGGCCGCCGTCTCGGCAAGTTTTTCATCCACGCTGCTGGGCGGGGCGGTTCCCGAAGTATTTGCCAAGCACGGTATCAAGCTTGAGATCACTGATTTCCGGGGCAATTCCAACAACTGCGTTGCAGCCGTGTTGTCCAGCGCAGTGGATGTCTGCCAGTTGGGAGCAAGTACTGTCAGCGACGCTGTCGCGGAAGGCGGCGACTTCCGAATTATTGCCGTGACGACCGGCCCTGCGAGTGAGTTCGTGCTCAGTGCCAAGGCGATCGCGAAAATGAATGGCGTCAACGCAGCTAGCCCGCTGGACGATAAATTGCGCGCCATGAAAGGGCTGCGCATTGTGACCACCGGCCCCGGTACACCGAACAACCTGGCCATGGATGCCGCTCTGCGGCGCGTGGGGCTGACCGTTGCAGATCTGAAATTCCGATCTCTCGGCGATACGGTTGCGATGATCGAGGGAATCCGGAATGACCAGATTGATGGCGCCATGTGGACGGTTGGTGCACTTTCTCCGGTCATAGCCGACAAGACTGGCGTACGCTGGGTCAACCTTGCCGCAGGAGAAATTCCCGAAATCAGTCCGATGCCCTTCGTCGTGACGATGGGACTCAATTCATGGATCACCAAGAATGGTCCGACGGTCACAAAACTACGTGCTGCGTTGAATGAAGCCGTAGAACTGATGAACAAGGAACCTGCAAAATATTCAGCGGCCATCAAGGGTAAGTACTTTCCGCAGATGGATCAGGCCGCCTGGGACGAAGGTTTCAGACTGGCTCTTCCAGCGTTCTTCAAGGGCTCGACGATCCCGAAGGGCGGGTGGGACTACCTGTTGAAGATGCAGTCTGTCGTCAGCACCAAGGACTACTCCAAGGCCTCCTACGACAAGGTGCTGATACCTGAGGCGCAAATCAAGTAGGGGCTCCTGGCCACGACCTACGCCGGGCGGAACATGCCCAGGCCGACCATGGC
Organism: Betaproteobacteria bacterium; assembly: GCA_009922295.1. Classification (GTDB taxonomy): domain Bacteria; phylum Pseudomonadota; class Gammaproteobacteria; order Burkholderiales; family Burkholderiaceae_C; genus Rhodoferax. The sequence continues at coordinate 1,126 of RFWA01000261.1, read as the reverse complement.
TCAAGCCCCCCTGACATCGATGAGACCCCGCAGGTCTCGGATCTCAGCGGCGGCGTGGCCGTTTTCAGGCGTAAGGCAGGCCAATGCACGCTGGTGCCCCAGCTCACTATCAAGTCACCGCGCACGGCTGTTCGCGGCATTTACGTGGTGCGGTGGAAGACAGCGCCAGGGCAATTGTGGACTGGGTGAGGGTGAATTCACGTGAGTAGAGCGGCAGACCGGTAAGCGCTGCTTAGGCCTGATTGCTTTGTGCAAACAACAGCATCCACGCATCGCGGGCACTCAAAATCTGCATCGCCCCCTGCGCCCCCCAGCCCAGAACGCGGCGGTCGCCAGTCACAAATACATCGGCGCCAGCGGCAAGCGCGGCTTTGACCAAGCGCGCGTCGTTATCGTCTGCCGGTTCAGCCACATCAACCACGCAGGCCGCTTCGGACCAAATGGCATCAAACAAGGCGCGCGCTTGCAGCACTTGCGCAAATTTGCGATCCAGCACAGCGTGGGCCTCCTGCCGCACCAGTGGGGTGGTGAGCAACCAATCGCGCTGGTGACACTCCATCACTATGGCTTCACGCAGACCAGAAAACACGGTGGCGGACAGCCAAACATTGATGTCCAAAAATACCTTCACGGTACATCCTGCAACACGTCATCGTCCGTCAACCAGCCCGATCGGCGTGCCGCTGGTCCCCAGGCGGCATGGGCCGCTTGCAAAGACTTGCGCAGGCGCTAACTGCGCAAGGACTCTGCCAGCAACTCGCGCCCCACTTCACTCTTGGTCTTGCCGGTTTGCGTGCAAACCCATTGCAAATCCCGCTCCTCGCCTTCCGTCAAACGCACAGTTAAGGTACTCATAGCCATCCTTTCCAAGCTAACCTGTCCCGCCAGTGCGGGCCGTCGTATCACATCGCAATACAGCCTAAGGCGCTATGCAAGCCCGCGTGAACACACGAATTTGACTTGGATTTGACTTGACTTGTGAATGCCCACGGCAACAAGAGTTGGACGCTTGGCTTACTCACCATCAGAAGAATCAGCATTCTTGAGTTCGGCAAACTTGGCCGCCATTGTCGGGTTGCCCCGTGTGAGCTTTTTGATCGTCAGATCGTCGGCCTTGTCGTTGGCC
>RFWA01000027.1 GCA_009922295.1 Betaproteobacteria bacterium | reverse complement strand
GACGGTAGCTTTCCACGTTCATTTCCAGAATGGTCGAGTGATGCACCAGCCGGTCGACGGCAGCCAGCGTCATGGCGGGCTCCACAAACACCTCGCCCCATTGCGAGAATGGCGTGTTGGCGGTGATGGCCAGACTCTTGCGCTCATAGCGTTCAGATATCAGTTCAAACAGCACGGAAGTCTCTGCCTGGTCGCGCCGGACGTAGCTCAAATCGTCCAGAATCAACAAGTCAAACCGGTCCAGCTTTGCCAGCTCCTGCGGCAAACGCAAATCACGCCGCGCCGCTTGCAAGCGTTGCACTAGGTCGGAACAGCGTGTGAACAATACGCGCCGACCAGCATCAATCAAGGCATGCCCCAACGCGCACACCAAATGGCTTTTGCCCACCCCGGGCGGCCCGAACAACAGAACGTTGGCACCCCGGTCAATCCACTCGGTGCCTTCAGTCAGCGCCATGACCTGCGCCTTTGACACACTGGGCACAGCGGTGAAGTCAAAGCTGGAGAGCCGTTTGTCCGGACTCAGACCGGACTCATTGCGGTGGCGGTCGATGCGCCGAGCCTCACGCTCATTGATTTCATGCTCCAGCAAGGCTTCCAGTAACCGGTGCGCGGGCCAACCCTCGGTGTCGGACTGCGCGCACAGCTCGCCGGCCAAGCGCTTGACGGTGGGGAGTCGCAAATCCGTGAGCATCATCCCCAGGCGTGCCGATGTGCTGGTTGTAATTGACGTCGTAATTGACGCCGCGCTCATAGGGCCACCTCAAACAGGTCGTCATAAGACGCCAACGTGGGCAAGGTCACCACCACTTGCGGCACCTCACTCCTGGGCGGTGCCAGCAACTGGGTCAAGGCGTTCAGGTCCGGCAACTGGTCCAGCTCAATCAACTGCTCCAGCTCCTGGGCCAGTTGGGCCTCATGACCATCAGCGGCCAGGACCAACAAGCCCACCATCGTCTTGCAGGCTTCACGCTCTGGTTTCTGTGCTGCCAAGCGTTCCCACGTCTGGCGGTACACCGCACGGGGGAAGGCCGCATCCCGCAGGACCCAGCGGGCGAACGCGCCAGGTTTGCGCTTCAAAGCACCCACCAAATGCCGGTAGTCAATGCTGCGGCCATGGCGGTTGCCTTCCTGCGGTTTGGCCCTTGGCCGACTCAACACGCACTGGCCGCCCAACCAGCACTCGATGTGCTGGGCATACTGGCGCACCATCAAGCGGTGACCAATGAGTTGGCTGGGGGCGCTGTACTGCACGCCCTTGAGGGTGAAGATGGCGTATTTGCTCACCCTGGCAGGCATCTCCTCAAACTCGGCTGTGCGGCGCACCGGCAAAGGCTTGAGCATGGGACGCTCAATTGCCAGGAACTTCGTCGCACGGGTGTTCATGCGCTGCACGATGGTGTCGACGAACGCTTCGTAGTCACTGCGTGCATCGAAGCTGCGGCTGCCGCGCAGCCGCAGGGCCTGGTCCAGTGCAGTCTTGAGGGAGTCGTGGCGCGACTCGATGGAGCCGTTCTCGTTGGATTGCCCCGGGTTGCAGCGACTGGCCCGCAGCCCATAGTGGCGGCACAGGTCGTCGTAGCGCTGGGTGAGCGCCTCTTGTTCGGCCAGATTGTTGAATGCCGCCGACAGGCTGTCGGTGCGGTGTTCTTCCGGGACACCGCCCAACGCCCACAGCGCGGCTTGCAAGCCGGTGGACAGCGCCATGAAACTCTCCCCGGTGTCGATGACGGTGACATGGCGCCAACCCGAATAGGCCAGCGCGAATTGGTACAGCCGGTGGGCAAACACAGCACCGTCAATCTCCACATTCAGGTCGTCGGCTACGGTGAAGTCCGACAGGCCCTGGCGTCCTGGCGGGTGTTCCTGAGCAAAGAAGACCTCCCGCTCAGAGCCAAACTTGGCACGCCACAGGCGCATGCGGCGTTGCAAGGTGCGCAGCACGCTGTGGCCCCATTGGCCGGGGTAACGGCGCTGGAGTTCTTCCAAAAGGGTGACGGCATTGAGCCTGGCATCGGCTTGCAGCAGGGGCACGACCTCACTGTCCCAAACGGAACTCAACGGGTCTTCCCGGGTGCGCCAGTTTCGTGCGGGACGTTGCGACGGCAGGCTTTGCGCGTCTTCGATGCGCCGGGCGCTTCTCTCACTGACTCCGGCTTTGGCGGCAGCGGCTACCTGGCTGAGCCTGTTGCGGTGTTGCTTGTACTTGTGCACTTGATGGTCCGTGATTCTCTTGCCGGGCATGCCGTTTACCTTCGATATCTGTTCGAAGGTCCAACGGTAGCCCCGCCTCCCGGACCCGCCCGGTGTAGGCCTCTAACCGGCCAACATAGTTGTCGTTAACCGGCCAAGGTAATTGTCGTCAACCAGATATTGCAAAAGCCGACCGGGCGCAGGACATTGTCGCTGCTGGCGCCGTCATCAGCGTGCAGGTGCTCAACGAAGTGACGTCCGTTTGCCACCGCAAGCTCAAGCTGCCATGGCATGAAACAGAGGCGCTTCTCATGACCGTCAAAGCAGCTTGCGAAGTCGTATCTCTCACCCCGACATCGCATGAGAAAGCCGTCGCGTTAGCCAAACGATTCAAACTGTCTTTTTACGATGCCCACATTGTGGCTTGCGCCGTCCTGTCGGGCGCGCAGCGGCTACTCACTGAAGACTTGCAGGATGGCTTAAAGATAGAGACGCTCTCGATCCATAACCCATTCAAACTTTAGGCTTTGGCGTACGCACGCGCAGCTTCTTGGGCTTGGGCAGCGGCACCTCGGCCTGGGGACATCACTGCTGGAACAACAAAGGGAGCAACTCCAGTTTGAGTTGACATGGAGATGATCAATGGGCGGCGATTTGCCTTGATCCGACAAGCAGAATTTCTTCAATGAGCATTTGGGTCGCCAAGGCTTGCTCGCCTGTCACAAGTGGCTCACGCCCAGCTTCTACGGCGTCTACGAAATCGAGCAACAGAGCTCGGTGCGCGTCGTTTGGAAAGTCCATGATGTTGGCGCCACTGCCCGTACCACCTTCGGCCTGGGTCAACAGCTTCGTGCCGTCCAGCAGGTGGACCTGCAAAGAGCCACCCTCCAGATTCGCACTGCCAAACTCGCCTATAAGCTCCAACGACTCCGGACGCCCGGGGTAAAGCGCTGTAGTGGCCATGAGATGGCCAATACCCCCGCCTTCCAGGGCAAACATCGCGCTGACAAGGTCTTCCGTTTCTAGCTGATGAAGATCGGTCCTTGTTACCTGTGCTGCAATGACGCGCCGTACCCCAATCAGGGCACGAAAGAGGTCAATACTATGAATGGCCTGGGTCATGAGCACGCCACCGCCGTCGCGCGCCATTGTCCCCCGCCCGGCAATGTCGTAATAGCTTTGCGGCCGCCACCACGGCACCCGAACCGACGCGGCCTGAATGCGTCCCAGGCGACCCTGTGCGAGCACCTGGGCCAGAGCCTGCGATCCGGGTCTGAAACGGTGCTGCAACACCACGCCCAAACGTAACCCCGCTGCGCGCGCGTCTGCGACGATTGCGCCAGCACGGGCCACCGACGTGTCAAGTGGCTTCTCCAGCAAAACGTGCTTGCCGTGCGCAAAACACTGACGCGCTATCTCGCCATGAGTGTCGGGCGCTGTGGCAATGATGACAGCCCGCACAAATGGATCAAGCAAAGCTCTTTGCAAATCGGCGTGCGGCTGAACCAGCCCAGCGAACGGGCCCAAATCCGCTACCGCAGGCCGCCGGGTAACGGCGTGACGCAGGGCGACTCGCCCCCGAAGATCGTAGAGGCTTTGCAAATGCGGTTTTGCCGCAGGCCCAATGCCGATGATGGCAATGCCAAAGGGTTGGGTCATATGTCTAGGGCGCCGCGTTCAGGTCACTTCAATCCCGTCGATGCGATACCGGTCGTGATGTATTTCTGCAAGAAGAGGAAGATCAAAACGACTGGCGCCAGCGTCATAACGGTCATCGCCAACAGGTAATGCCACTGGGTATCCAGCTCACCTTGGAAGCTTGCCAAACCAAGCTGAAGCGTGAAAACTTCTTCCCGATTCAGCACAATCAATGGCCATAAAAAATCGTTCCACCGCCACATGACCGAGAAAATACCGAGGACAGCCAGCGCCGGCACCGCCAGCGGCATGATGATTCGCCAATAGATTCGCCACTCCGAAGCACCATCCATTCGCGCAGCATCAATCAACTCATCGGGTATGGTGAGCATGTATTGACGTAACAGAAAGACACCGGTTGGTGTTGCCACCGGGGGAAGAATCACACCCCACAATGAATTGGTGAGCCCCAATGAGGTGATCACCAGGAAAGATGGAATCAAAATGACGGAGACGGGGACCATCAAGGTAGACAAGACCAGCACGAAGATGGCGTTCCGACCCCGAAAGGAATATTTAGACAGCGCAAAGGCACACATGGAGTTGACCAGCAGCGTTAGCAGCGTCGCCGTGATGGTCACAAACAAGCTGTTACCCAGAAACCGATCAAAGCGCATTCGCTCCAGCGGCTCGGTGTAGTTATCCCAAGCAAGTGCAATCTCCCGGACTGGTCTGGCCTGGTCCATCCTCAGTTGTACTGGCTCTGCAACAGGCTGAGCCGGATCAATGAAAAAACCGACCAAGCCGATCCGACGTGACAAGGCCAGCTCGCGCGAAGAGCCATCGGGTTGAGTAATCAGGTAAGCAGGCAATGCCGTATCGCGACCCGCCACACGGACCTCTTTTTGGCCCATCGGCAAAAATGAGGGCGGGAACTCCTGCAAGGCCGTTTTGGTCTTCAGGGAAGAAGCACCCAGCCACAAGGCTGGGCCAAACATGAGGACGACACCCAAAAACAGGAAGCCATAACTCAACCAATCGGTGAGGCTCATACTGCCTTTTTGGCGAGTGCGGGTAAGGGCCTTGATCAGCATTACTTGTCCTTTCCGTGATAGGAAATCCGAAGTTGCATCAGCGTCAACAGCATCAATGCGACGGCAACCAACAGGGAAGCTGCGGCAGCCAGACCCAGCAGATGCACTTGATTGGCAAAGGCGGTCTCGTAAATGTACTGAACGATGTACTGAGTCGCCGTTCCAGGACCCCCGCCCGTCAGGATGAAGACCTCCTCGAAGGCTTGCACGCCACGAATCAGACTGAGGATGAGAACAACCAATAGCGTCGGCAACAGCAGGGGCATGGTGATGCGCCAAAAGGTCCGCCTCGCAGAGGTACCATCAATTTCAGCAGCCTCGTACAGTTCATGGGGAATGGCTTGCAGCCCTGCCAAAAGGATGAGTGTGTAGAAGCCCATGTGAGACCACACCGATACAAAAACTGTCCAAAAGAACGACCATGATGCGTTGTGAAGAAAGGCGATCCGCTCACCGCCTGACCACACGATCAAGGCATTGAGAAGGCCATCCGGCTGAAGCGTCCACTTCCAGATCAGTGCGACTACAACCGGAGACAAGAGAACCGGAAAGAAAAAAACCGCTCTGAAGAAACCGCGTCCTCTGATCTTTCCATTGAGCAGCAAAGCGGCGACGACAGACAGCAGCACCATGACACTCACCTGCAGCGCCACGAAGAAGACGGAGTTATGAACGGCGCGCCAGAAGCGGTCCTGCCGGCAAGAATTGACCTCAAGAAAACTTTCGCAGTCCAGCAAGTCGCGGAAATTATCCAGGCCGATAAAGGGACGCTCCTGGATCAACAGACGATTCGAGCCGGACAAGGCGTACCAGACGTTCAGCGCCATGGGTAATGCCACGAACAACCCAAAGAAAATCAGGTTGGGCGCAACAAAAATGTAGGCCATCCCTTTGATGCCAATCCGCCGCTGGAGCGCGGAAAAAAAGGGCTCCACCGCCTGCATCACAAACCCGTAGGCCCGGGCGGGCCACGGGTCTGTGTTGTACGACTTCAATCGTTTCATTTGCAAAGGGACGGATTGTCTCAATCAGGGATCAGGGTTCAAGGGATCTTTATTCCCTTCGCTGCAAATCCCTCAACCATGTCGGACTGCATTCTGGTGAAGGAGTCATTGAGCGACATCTCGTTGTTGATGGCCTGATTAACGCGGGAAATGATCGCGTTGAACATGATGCGATTGTGCTCATAGCCCTGAAGTTGGTAGGCGATGGGCGAGGTGAGCGCCACTTGTTCGACTGCCACTGCCAAAGATTTCTTCACGTTGGAATCTTCGGTCTGATAGGGAACGCCTTTCTTGGCAAGGCCGGCGTGCGCAGGCAAAAACAAGGTTCTGGCGTGGTATTCCTGATAAACCGGCTCAGACGCAAAATACTCCAGCACGCGGGCAACTTCACGCGGGTGCTTGCTGGCCTTGATAGGCACCAAAGCGGCACCGCCAGGCATTCCTGTGCAGCCGACCGTGCCGCAGGGGTTGGGAACCGCCTGCCAGTTGAAGCTCTTGCCAATCGTCTTGGCAAATTGCGGCAACTGCCAAGTCCCGCTCATGTAGAAAACCACCTGGGCGTTCGCAAACTCGTCGTTGGCGCCGCGGTAAGTGGTGCCTCCTGCCGAGCCCCAATGGGCTTTTGACATAGTGCCGTTGCCGTGCCAGTCGTAGACCTTCTTCATGGCCGACTTGAATCCATCGTCAAGCAGAGCCGGCTTGTCGCCATCCAGCATCTTGCCGCCCATGGAGATCGCGAGCCCAGAGACGCGGTGACCGGAGCGGTCAAAGGCGATGGGGTAAGGCGCCTTGACCTTGTCCGCAACAGCCTTGCTGGCCTTGGCCCAATCATCCCAGGTCGCTTTGGGGCCAGGCAGTGGAATGCCGGCTTGCTCAAACAAGGTTACGTTAACGAACGGGATGGTCAGAGCCAGCTGGCTCATGACGCCGTAGATGCCATTTTTGCTTCCTCCGGACGGGCGAAACCAGGGCAAGGTGGAGGCAAAGTTTTCGTCAAAATAAGCGGCGTTTTTCAGGTACGGACGCACATCGAGATAATGCCTTGCCAGGCCGCCAAGATCGGTCACGCGTGCCAGGTCAGGGCCTTGGCCGCTGTCGAGCAAAGCCGGCAGTTGCTCGACGATAGATTTATAGGGAACCCGGTCAAGCACCACCTTGATGTCGGCGTTCTGCTTTTCAAATCGGTCTAGCAGATCGCGCAAGACCTCACCTTCGTTGCCATCGGAGTACCACATGATTCGGACCTGCGTCGGTGGCGCGGTCTGGGCGTTCGCCGGGCCCATAAAGCCAAAGACAACAAGGGTTGTGGCACCGAAGACAGCGAGCGAAGCTGCTGCTGTTTTAATTCGCGTAAACATAGTTTTTGCTCCTGAATTTTTGACGTTCTGACCTGGATTTTTTGGTTTTCAATGTCTGACTGGACTCGGCCGTGGGGGGTGGCGGTCACGGGTTAGGCTTCATGGCCACCTCCGTTCCAGCGCGCAGGAAGACATGCACTTTGCCTGCGATGGGCTTGATAAAAATTGTGCTGCCTACGCGGATAGCCGTCTGATCGTTCAGCGCAATCGTCAAGGCCGCTGCGGAGGGCAGAGTTCCGTGTACGTAGCTTGTGTTGCCAAGTTGCTCAACCACGGACACTTCCAGCGGCCAGTCCTGAGCAGTACCCAAGGCCAGGTGTTCCGGGCGGATGCCGATGGTGACTGGTGTCTGCGCTTGCAGCTGGCCGAGTGGCAGGTGTGCGGCTGACAACGCCAGGCCTTCGGCACTGATGCGTGGCGGCCCGTCTGGGCTATGGGTCACCGTGGCACCTAGAAAATTCATCCGTGGGGAGCCAATAAAACCCGCGACGAATCGGTTTGCCGGGTTGTTGTAGAGATCCAGTGGTCTGCCAACCTGCTCCACCTGCCCGTCCCGCAAGACAACAATTTTGTCTGCCATGGTCATGGCTTCCACCTGGTCATGTGTCACATAGATCATCGTGGCTCGGAGGTCCTTGTGCAGCTTGGACAACTCAAGCCGCATCTGGACCCGCAGCTCGGCATCTAAGTTGGATAGCGGCTCATCAAACAGAAATATCTTGGGTTGCCGGGTGATGGAGCGTCCGATAGCGACGCGTTGACGCTGCCCGCCTGACAACTGCCTGGGCTTGCGTCCCAGCAGTTGCGACAACTGCAGCAAGTCAGCGGCCTTGTGGACGCGTTGGTCAATGTCAGACCTCTTCATCGGCGTATTCTCAAGTCCGAACGCAAGGTTTTGGTACACGGTCATATGCGGGTACAGGGCGTAGTTCTGAAAAACCATGCTCAATCCACGCTCTGCGGCTGCGACCCGAGTGACCGTTTTTCCATCCAGCACAATGTCGCCTGCTGTGACTTCATCAAGCCCGGCGATCAACCTGAGCAGGGTCGACTTACCGCACCCGGAAGGTCCGACAAAAACAACGAACTCCCCATCCTGGACATCAAGGTCAATGCCGTGCAGGATCTCCTGCTGACCAAAGGACTTTCTGACAGAACTAAGACTGAGGTTGGCCATGAAGACTATTGGCCTGCAGGATGGAAGTGCACACCCTGGCTACGCGCATCCGCCATAGCCTGCGCGGTGAGGGAGAGTTCGCAGACCTTGAAGCAATGATCCTGCGACATGGCCGTCTGTGTCCGATTGAAAATATCAAAACTCAGGTCTTTGTAGTAGGTGAGCTCCACGTCTGAACAATCCATGTGGAGTGAACGGCTTTTATCTGTCAGGAACAGGTGGTCGGTACCCGCGCGACCGGCCACATCGACGTACTTGCGCAACTCAATCGTCCCCTCGGTACCGACAAGGGTCAGTCGACCATCGCCCCAGGTCGGCAAACCGTCGGGGGTGAACCAATCCACACGGAAGTAGCCTGATGCGCTGTCGCTCTCGAGCACGACTTCGCCCAAGTCTTCAAGCGCCAGGTCGTTGGGGTGTGCGCGATTGAAGGTGCCAGCACTCACCACACGTGCGTCTCTGGAGCCGGTGAAGTGAAGGAACTGGTCAAATTGATGTGAGCCGATGTCGACCAAAATGCCACCGTACGCCTTCTTGTCAAAAAACCACGCTGGACGCGATGAACGATTCATGCGGTGCGGCCCGAGTCCGCAGGTGTGAATCACTTGGCCGATCGCCCCGGATTGGATGAGCTCTGTGGCGCGAATGGCTGCGCGAACTTCAAAGCGCTCGGTGAAGTCAACCGAGAAGATCCGGCCCGTTTCCCGCTGAGCTTTTTTGACCTCGTCTAACTGGCTAAACGTCGTCAATCCGGGCTTGTCCATCATCACGTCTTTGCCATGGCGCATAGCTTCGACAGCAAGTGCTGCCCGAACGTTAGGGACCGCCGCGCAGGCCACCAATTGAATCGACTCGTCTTCGATTAATCTTGCGCGGTCTTTGACCCGGGGTATCTGCGAAAAGCGCTCCATGAAACCTGGCAGCGGCTGAGAATCATCGTTTGACCAGAAGCCGACACACTGCGCTCCGGTGTCCAATAGGCTCTTGGTTTGGTCATAAATATGCCGGTGGTCAAGCCCGATGGCGGCAAACTTCAATGGCGGAGTTTTCGACACGGTAGTTTCTTTCAGCGGCTGGTTTGCATGGCAGCCAGGCGTGGCTCCGCGCGTTGCAGCAGCAAAGGGGGGAGCTCGCGCAACAGCTGCGGGATCTCATCGGCCAAGCTGTTGGCGATGCGCTGGTAGCTGTCACGCATTCCGCCAGCCAAATGGGGGGAGAAAATAATAGACCGCCTCTTGCGCATCGGGCTGGATGGATCCACCGGCTCTTGCGGGTAGACGTCAATCGCAGCCCGAAAGCGACCAGCCTCGGCGAAATCCAAAAATGCATCAAAATCCACGATCTCAGAACGGCTGGCCAATACAACGCAGGCGTCTTTGCGGACCGTCTCCAGCAGTGCGCGGGACAGAAAACCGTCGTTTTCCTGGTTAACCCCGGCAAGGAGAAAAAGGTACTGAGACTCCTGCAAAACTTCGTTGAGTGAAGCGGCCTGATAGCCCTGCTGAGCCAAATAGCCCTTGGACAACCACGGGTCATAGATGCGGACGTCGCAGGCGTATGGCGCCAACAACGGCCCTAGGGCACGTCCAAGATTACCATAGCCAATGAAGCCCACTTTGGCGTTGTACAGCGAGATCGCCTCTACGTTGCCGGCAATGCCGTAGCGCTCCATACTTGACCTGAACAGCAGATCATTTTTGACAATACCGCGCCCCAGGCTGATGGCCATACCGACGCACATTTCCGCCACGGCTGGCGCCATGACTGGCGCAATACTCAGTACATGGATCCCAAGCTTCTGGGCCTCTTGGTAATCAATGTTTGGCTCCCAGTTGCCTTTGACATTGATGATCGCTTTGAGCTTCTTGGCCCGATTCAGGCGGGTTGCGTCCATTGGCGTCTGTCCCACGATGATCGAGACCTCCTCAAGATGTTCATCGACCATGGCATCGGGCATTCGGGACCCGTAATGCTCGATGGTCCTCACTTGGCTGCGCAACTTCTGCTCGGTGTCCGAGGTGAAAATCATCTCCTTTGAACGTGGAAATGCATCAATTAGAACGAGTGGTAGTTGGCTCATAGTATCCAGAAAAATGGGTTCATTTCATTCGTGGGGCTTGCGACAAAGATCATTCTCGTGTGGGCCATGGGAGACTTACGCCCCCACGCCGGCGGCGCTGAGCAAAAGCGGTCGATATACTGCCCGGCATGCAGCCCCATCAGAGATTGCCCCTCAACGCATTGCGGACTTTTGAGTCTGCTGCCAGACTGCTCAGCTTCAAGGCAGCGGCGGAAGAGTTGTGCGTGACACCGCAAAGTGTCAGCAGCCAGATTCGGCAGCTTGAGGCTGAGTGGGGCGTACTGCTGTTCACACGAAGACCGCGACAAATTTCTCTCACCGATGCGGGCCGATCACTGGCTCAGGTGGTGAATCGGACCTTCAATGAGCTCCGCAGGGAAATGGATACGTTCGCCCTTCAGAACCGCAAGACCGTGACCCTAGCCGTTGGCCCAATCTTCGGCGCGCGGTGGCTATTGCCCCGTATGGATGCATTCAGCAGGCTATATCCCCACATTGATTTGGTGCTGCATCACAGCCCACGCATCACAAGCGCGGAGCAGATGGAGACCATGGTCATGATCGATTGGGGTAACGGCGATTGGTTGGGGTTGAACGCCAAGCGCCTGTTTGAAGTAACTTTCACGCCAACACTCAGCCCCGCGCTATTGGCGAGGCTTGGGGGTTTGAAAGACCCGTCAGATTTGGCGCGGTACCCCGTCGTCCATAAGTGGGACCGAGAAGAGTGGGCATCCTGGCTGGACCTGGTGGGTCTCGGTGCGCTGCGGTTTGCCCATGAGGTCACCATGCGCGATTCCAACATCGTGTTGCAGGCGGCACTGGATGGGCACAGCGTGATCATGGGTATCTTCCCGCTGATTCAGAGCGAAATTGACGCAGGTCGCCTTGTTTGCCCGTTTAACATTGCGTACCACCCAACCCGCGCCTACTATTTGCTAACACGGCCCGGGGCGCGCGGCACGCCAGAAGTCAGGGACGTTTGTGACTGGATTGAAGCTGAAGCCTGCTTGATGGAGTGAAGGCACGTCTCTACATGGAGGATGAAGTCGAGCAACAAGGTAACGATGTTCATGGGCGGGATTATCTGCCGGGGCTGGCCCCAAGGCTGGACGCTCAAAGCCCCCGATTCACTGCCTAAGCCGTCAAACGGGCTGCCGGCTGCGAGAAAAAGCCGTGCAACTGGTGGTACACCACCCGGTAGTTGTGGCTCTGCAGCCCGCCATGGCCAACGCCACTCAACATGGAAAACTGCTTGTCCATATTGGGAATCTTTTCAAAGAAGGCCGAGACATCGGCGTAGGAGGCAATGCCGTCGAACTCACCGCGCAGGATGAGCGTGGGCACCTGGATGTCCGCCGGGTCCACGCAAGGCAACTTGGAGCACATGTCAACGTAGGTGCCATTGGGTATGGAGTCATCCAAAGACAACACGGCATCGGCGAACCGGTTGACCGTGTCTTCGTCTGCCAGGCCTTCACGGTCACGGGTGAATATTCGGCGAATGTCATCACGGCCTACCGGGCGACGAAGGCTGCCCAACCACTGCGGTAGTTTTTTTCTTCGCTCAATCAGGGTCGGGCTGTCGGCCCCGGTCCAGACCATGGCTTCCAAGGCCAGGCGCCCCACCTGGCCAGGATGGGCGGCGGCATACATGGCCGCCTTGAGTGCCCCGGACGAAATGCCGTACAAATGCACGCGCTCTGCGCCAGTGGCTCGCTGAATGTAGTCAACCGCGGCGACCATGTCGTCTACGCCATTGGCCAAGTCGGCATTGACCTGCCTGGTCTTGTCAGAGCGGCCATAACCCTCGTTGTCAAGGCTCCAGCAGTCGAAGCCTTTGGAGGCAAACCAATCCATGATGGACGAATCAGCCCGGCCCGGCACATGGAGATCGAAGGTGGGCTGTGAGGCCATGGAGGACCCGTGAATCCACAAGATCACCCCAACTTGAGGCACGTCCATACGGCGTTTGCGCCACATGAACAGCCGCACGTCGCCCTTATGGGTCCAATGTTCTTCGCCACCTGCAGACCACGTCCTCGGTATGCTGGCTGATGTAGATCCGTTTGGATTCGCCGGCACCACCGCCAGTGGCTCAAGTGAATTGCCGTTGGTGGTCATTGGGACAGATTCATATTTTTGGCCAGTTGCAACCATTTGCCAGACTCCTCACGCATGTATGCGCCCAGTTCTTCCGGCCCAGCAAGCTCAACGTCAAACCCGGCATTGGCCAATGTCTTGACCGTATCAGGCTCTTGCATGATTCTTTGCAACTCAGCATTGAGACGCGCAACCACCTGGGGTGGCGTGCCTTTTGGCGCCACCAAGGCGAGCCACGCCGTTGCCGCAAAGCCGGGCACGCCAGCCTCTACCATGGTCGGTATGCCGGGCAGCTCGGCAGAGCGTTGCGTGGTGGTGACCGCCAAAGCGCGCATTTTGCCGGCCCTCACGTGCGGGATCGCATTCGACAAAGCCATGAAGCTCATCTGCACCTGTCCGCCGATCAGGTCGGTGGTGGCAGGTGCACTGCCCTTGTAGGGAATGTGCTTGACATCGGTTGAGGTCGCATTCAAAAACATCTGGCTGACCAGGTGCTGGTTGCCGCCATTGCCTGAGGAGCCAAAATTCAAATGGCCCGGCTGCGACTTTGCCAGGGCGATGAACTCACGCACGTTGGCGGCGGGTACGGCCGGATGGACCACCATCACAAAGCCACTGCCCACCAAACGTGTGACTGGCGTGAAGCTCGTCAGTGCGTCGTAGCTCAGGTCTTTGTAGAGCGCGGGCGCAAACAGGTGCGAGGTCGACATGATCATCAAGGTGTGACCGTCCGGCTTGGCCATGGCCGCCTGAGCGGCGCCCAGGGTCGAGCCAGCACCTGGGCGGTTGTCCACCACCACTGGCTGCTTAAGCGCAAGTGACAACTTGTCGGTGAAGGCACGCGCCAACACATCGGTGGCGCCACCCGCTGCAAAAGGAATAATGATCTTGATGGTTTGTGAGGGCCAGGCACCGCTCTGCGCAAGAGCCAAGCCACTGGAGGCAGCCACAGCGCCCATCAGCACTGACTTCAACGCCCATCTTTTGTAGGTGTCAATCATTGGTGCAAACCCCTTCTAGATAGAAAACCAAGAGCGTGACAAAGAGTATGGCACCGCAGAGGGCGTTCATTGCGATGGAAAACCCTAGCCCATCTGCAGCCAACACGCTGTCAGACGCCATCAGGCACGGGCGGCAAGGCGGCCGCAGCCTCCAGCGCCCGGATGGCCAGCACCACCGCTGTATTAAAGGGCACGGCCAGGCCCAGTGCCGCGGCACGCGACACCAGGGCCTCGTTCAGGGCACCAATCTCGGTGGGCTTACCGGACTGGAGGTGCTGCAACATCGAAGGCCGGTTCATGCGTTCGCGGCAATGCTGCAAGATCTCACTGCGGGCGTCATGCTCGGGCAGCACAATGCCCAGGGCATCGACCACCTGCAGAATTTCATCGATCACACGCTCCATCAGCGCCTGCGCCGGTGGGGTTTGCATGATCTGCGCCGGCCTCAAGCCGGTCAGGGCACTGATGGGGTTGATGGCGCAGTTGTGCACAAACTTGCTCCAGATCGCCGCCTCCACCTGGGGCGTGAGTTCCACCGCCATGCCCTGCGCGCGAAACCGTTCGGCGATGGCCTGCAGCCTGGGCGACATGGCACCCGCGGCCTCGCCCATTGTGGTCAAACCGAGGTGGGTATGCCAGGAGCGCGCCGGGCCCTCCCCCGTGCCGCTGTTGTAGGTGATGCCCGCCATCACCCGCTGCGGACCCAGCGCGTCAACCAGGGCCTCCAGGTTGCCAATGCCGTTTTGCAGCGACAGGGCAAAACCGTCTGGCTTGAGGCAGGCCTTGGCAATGGCTGCAGCAGCTGGCGTGGCTGCGGCGTCTACCAGCACCAAGGCCATGTCGGCCAGGCCCAGTTGCGTTGGGTCTGTGGTGGCGCGCACTGGCACAGTTTGCTCACCCAATACGCCGCGCACCCGGATGCCGTGCTGCTGCAGGGCTGCAACCACATCGGCATTGCGGTCCAGGCAGACCAACTCGGCACCGCCGTGCGCCAG
>RFWA01000260.1 GCA_009922295.1 Betaproteobacteria bacterium | reverse complement strand
GGACGGCAGATTTACTGGGTTTGTCCGCTGATCGAGGAGAGTGAGGCGCTGGACCTGAGCAATGCCACCGAAACCCATACCCAGCTCAGTGCGGCGCTGCCCGGGGTTTTAGTGGGGCTGCTGCATTCCAGGTTGACGGCGCCTGAGAAAAAGGCGGTGATGGCGCAGTTCACCAGCGGTCAGATGGGCGTGCTGGTCAGTACTACCGTGATTGAGGTGGGGGTCGACGTGCCGAACGCCTCTTTGATGGTGATTGAACACGCCGAACGCTTTGGCCTGTCACAACTGCACCAGCTGCGCGGCCGGGTCGGGCGCGGCGCAGCCGCCTCGGCCTGTGTGCTGCTTTACAGCACGGGGGATGCGCCGCGCCTGGGCGAGACCGCCCGCGAGCGGCTCAAGGCCATGGTGGAGACTGGCGACGGGTTTGAGATTGCCCGGCGCGACCTCGAGATTCGGGGCCCGGGCGAGTTTTTGGGTGCGCGCCAGTCAGGCGCAGCACTGTTGCGCTTCGCCGATCTGGCCACCGACAGCGCCCTGCTGGCCTGGGCCCGTGCGCTCGCGCCCGAGTTGCTGGACCAACATCCGGCGCAGGCCGAGCGCCATGTGGCGCGCTGGCTAGGTGCAAAATCCGAGTACCTGAAAGCCTGACTAGGTAGATGCTGAGCGGCTTACGCCGGGAGCACAATAGCGCCATGACCCTGACCGAACTCAAATACATCGTGGCTGTAGCCCGCGAGCGGCATTTTGGTAAAGCGGCCGAAGCCTGCTATGTGTCGCAGCCCACGCTGTCGGTTGCCGTCAAGAAGCTTGAAGAAGAGCTGGAGGTCAAGCTTTTCGAGCGCAGTGCCAACGAGGTCACGGTCACCCATCTGGGCGAGGAAATCGTCCGCCAGGCGCAAAGTGTGCTGGAGCAGGCCGCCAACATCAAGGAAATCGCCAAGCGCGGCAAGGACCCTTTGGCCGGGCCGTTGACGCTGGGCCTGATCTACACCATTGGCCCCTACCTGCTGCCTGATCTGGTGCGCCAGATGATCAAGCAGACGCCGCAGATGCCCCTGATGCTCCAGGAGAATTTCACGGTCAAGCTGCTGGAGATGTTGCGCACTGGCGAGATCGACTGCGCCATTTTGGCCGAGCCGTTTCCCGACGCCGGGCTGGCCATCGCCCCGCTCTACGACGAGCCCTTTTTGGCGGCGGTGCCTTCCAACCACGCTTTGGCGGCCCGCAGCAGTGTCAGCTCCGACGAGCTGAAGAACGAGACCATGCTCTTGCTGGGCAGTGGCCATTGTTTTCGCGATCATGTGCTGGAGGTATGCCCCGAGTTTGCGCGTTTTTCCAGCAATGCTGAGGGCATACGCCGCAGTTTTGAGGGCTCATCGCTGGAGACCATCAAGCACATGGTGGCAGCCGGCATGGGTGTGACGCTGGTGCCTCGGCTGAGCGTGCCCAAAGAGGCGCTGAGCGCCAGCCCCCGGCGTAAGCGCGACGAAGACCCCTACATCAAATACCTCCCATTCACAGGCGATGCGCCGATGCGTCGCGTGGTGCTCGCCTGGCGGCGCAGTTTCACCCGCTATGAGGCCATAGCTGCGCTGCGCAATGCCATCTACGCCTGCGAGTTGCCAGGCGTAGCGCGCTTGTCCTGAGGTCGCGGCTCGAAGGTTCCGACTGATCGTCATGCGCCAACCCGCCAGCCGCTTGGCCCTGTACCTGAACCTGATCCGTTGGGATCGGCCGGCCGGCTGGTTGTTGTTGCTCTGGCCGACGCTCAGCGCGCTGTGGATCGCTGCGCGGGGCTTTCCTGGCTGGCACCTGCTGCTGGTTTTTACCCTGGGCACCGTCCTCATGCGCAGTGCGGGTTGCTGTGTCAACGACGTGGCCGACCGCGACTTTGACCGGCATGTGAAACGCACCGCCGGCCGGCCTGTCACAACCGGCGCGGTGACGGTGCCAGAGGCGCTTCTGCTGGGAGCGACGCTCGCAGCACTGGCGTTTGCCTTGGTGCTGACCACCAACGCCACCACCATCGCCTGGTCTTTTGTGGCACTGGCGGTGACGCTGGCCTACCCCTATGCCAAACGCTGGGTCTCCATGCCGCAGGCGGTGCTTGGCGTGGCCTTCAGCTTTGGTATTCCGATGGCCTTCTCTGCCGTATTGGGCAGCCAGAGCGTCAGCCTTGGCGCCATGGCCGCCAGTGTGCCGCCGCTGGCGTGGCTGTTGCTTCTTGGCAACTTGTTCTGGGTGCTGGCCTACGACACCGAGTACGCCATGGTGGACCGCGACGACGACCTGCGCCTGGGCATGAAAACTTCCGCCATCACATTAGGCACACGAGACGTCTCCACGGTCATGGCAAGCTATGTTGTGTACCTGTCAATTTGGGCTCTAGCCCTTGTCCAGTATGGGGTTAGTGCTATTTTTTATATAGCGTTCATCCCTGCGTTGGCGCAGGTGCTGTGGCATTACCGACTGATCAGGGGGCGCAGCCGTGACGGCTGCTTTCGGGCTTTTCGCCTGAACCACTGGCTGGGCTTTACGGTGTTTGCCGGCATCGCGGCCAGCTATGCCGTAGCCTGAGTGACTGGTTCAGGCTGCGGGTTTGACCGCAGCGGCCTTTTGTTTTTTCGCCTTTTTCTTGGCACTGGCCTTTGATTTGCCCTTGGACTTGGTTTTAGCTTTGATGCTGGTTTGGCCGTCCTTGGCCTGCGTGGTCGTTGCAGCACTGGCGGGGGATGTCACCAGGGCCACTGGCATCGCCAAGATGGCGGCGCTGATCAAGGCGGTTAAGAGCTTTTTCATGGTTAGGTACCTGTTGTTGACAATCGAAAAGAGTTTGGGGCTGCGTTCAGACAGTCGCCATGCGACCTGCCCTGCCCACTACTGTAACCAGGTTGCGACCCTTGTCGAAGCGCGGCGCTTCAGGCCGAGCCAAACTCTTGGCCCATTTCAGTGGCCCGGCTGCGCGCGGCGTGCATAGCCCGTATAAATTGCCCGCCGACGTCGGTCTGCGCCATCATGGAAATCGCCGCATGGGTGGTGCCGCCGGGTGAGGTGACCCGTCGGCGCAACACTTCAGGGGGCTCGCTGGACGCCCGTGCCAACTCGCCCGCGCCGATGAAGGTCGACACCGCCAGTTGGTAGGCCTGCTCGGCTGGCAGGCCCATCTCGACCCCCGCAGCGCGCATGGCCTCCATGAAATAGAACATGTAGGCGGGGCCAGAGCCCGACAAGGCGGTGACGGCATCCAGCTGCTCTTCAGCGGCGAGCCAAAGCACATCGCCGGTGGTCGCGATCACGGCATCCACACGCGAGCGCTCGGCGGCGGTCACCGTGGCCCTGGCAAACAGCGCCGTTATGCCCCGGCCAATCAGGGCCGGCGTGTTGGGCATGGCGCGCACCACCCGCTCGCTCTTCAGCCATTGGGCGATGCTGTCCGTGCGGATTCGGAACATCTGCGGCTTGACGGCCCAGATCACCAGGGCTGCCTCGTTTAAAAATGGCCCGGCCTCTGGCTGGGCCAGTACCCCGTGTTGTTGCAGCAGCGCTGCACGCGCTTCGGCGAAGGGCTCTACCACACATCGATCATCGCCGCTGGAGTGCCCTGGCGGACCAGGCCACCAATGATGGCGCTGGCCATATTGCCGCCGCCAATGAATGCAATACGTTCAGTCATTTTGTTTGGGTTTCAGTGGGGTGGGTGATACCGATCAACCCACAAGTCTACCCACAGCGGCGGCGACCTTGGTGACGGCCCATGGTTCAGGCCACGGCCTGCCGCACCGCATGCTCCCAGCGCGCCATCAGCTCGGCTGCATGTGCCGGCGCCAGATTGGGTAAAAAGCGTCGTTCGGCGCGCCAAAGGCCAGCCAGTTCATCGGTGCTGCGATAAACCCCGGTGGCCAGTCCGGCCAGGTAGGCCGCCCCCAGCGCGGTGGTTTCGGTCACGGCCGGGCGCACCACCGGGATGCCGAGCAGATCGGCCTGGAACTGCATCAGCAGGTCATTCACGCAGGCCCCGCCATCGACCCGTAGCTCAGCCACCGGGGCACCGCCACCCTGGACCGCGTCACGACTCATCGCCAGCAGCAGGGCTGCGCTTTGGTAGGCAATACTTTCTAAAGCTGCGCGCGCAATGTGGGCCGCGGTGCTGCCGCGGGTCAGGCCGGTGATGGTGCCACGGGCTTCTGGCTGCCAATATGGCGCGCCCAGCCCAGTAAAGGCGGGCACCAT
>RFWA01000259.1 GCA_009922295.1 Betaproteobacteria bacterium | reverse complement strand
GTTGCCGAGCTGGCGTGCCAGTGCCTGGACCTGGGCCACGATACGGATCACCTCCAGGCCAGCGCTGCGGTTGTCCGGCCGCGCTGTCCATTGGCGCAGGGCGCCGCCCAGGGTCGACAGCAGGGCGCTCCATTCTTTGCCCAAATGTGGCGAGGCTGGCCTGATCTGACGCTGAGCCAGGGCCTGGACCATGGCGGGCTCGGGCTGTTTGAGAAATCCCGCAGCAAATTGGTGGAGCAGTCGGCGCACCGCTTCCGCTGCGGCCAGAAACAGCTCGCCGTCCTCAGGCACCAGGGGGAATCCCGGCTGCACATGGCGCAGGACCTGGGCCAAGGACCCGGCAAAACCAGCCAAGTCAGCAAACCCGACCTGCCGGGCCGCCTCCGCCAGACTATGGGCCAACGCGATGGTGCTGTCCAGCACCGCCCGATGCGGCTCCAGAGTCCACTCCGTGAGGTCCAGTAGAAGCTGCCGCGACAGCTCATCGGCGTCGTTGAGAAACAGGTTGTAGGCGACGATGTCCACCCTCAGCTCGCCAATCACCCGCACCCGATCCTGGGCATCAACAGCGTCACCGCCCGACAACAGCCGCAAGGGCTCTGAGGCCAGTGCCTCAGTGGCGGGCGTCGCCTGGGCAGAGGCGGGAGCACGCCCGGCGCAGGCCGCCAGCAAGGGGGGCAACAGTTCATCCCAGGGTGGGGTTTCACCTCGCGCCAACTGCATGTACACGCGAAGGGTTTGCGCTGCCAGTCGCTTGTTGGCGACATCCAGTGCACTCAGGCCCGTCGCCAGGGCTTCAAAAAAAGTCGCCGATACGGTCCAAAAATACCGCTCAGTGGCCCGCTGCTCGGTATCGGCCAGACCCAGACTGATGTCACGCATGCCGACTGCAGCGCTGGCATCGGCCGAGCGAATGATGTTGAGGACCAGGGCGTCCATGCGGGCACGGGTCTGGGGACCATAGTCAACGGCGCCGGGATGGGCGGGGGACATGACCGGCATGGCAAAGGCGAGCAGTCTGGCGCGATCGCTGGCGGACTCAGATCTGGACCAGTTCGAAATCTTCCTTGCGGGCAGCGCACTCGGGACAGGTCCAGTTCAGCGGCACGTCGGCCCACCGGGTGCCGGGGGCAATGCCAGTATCGGGATCACCCAACGCCTCGTCATAGATCCAGCCGCAAATCAGGCACATCCAGGTTTGGGTCTCTTCCACAAAAAGCCTTCGCATAGAATTCAGATCGTTAAACAAAAAGGGCTTTTGCGAGATCTGAACCGCACGCCACAACGTGCTCCATTTTGCCCGAAGAACAGCCCTCTTTCGCCCATGCCCCCGGCCCTCCCCTCCGACCCAGACCTTGCCTTGACTGACCCTGACGGGACGGCTGGGCCGGCCTGTGTGCTGGTGTTCAACGCCAGCGACCCCAGCGGCACGGGGGGCCTGTCAGCCGACATCACAGCGATCGCCTCGGTGGGCGCGCATGCGCTACCGGTCGTCACCGGCGCCTATGCCCGGGACACCGCACAAATCTTTGGCTATTTTTCAATCGACGAAGAAGCGGTCAGCGAACAGGCCCGGGCCGTCCTTGAAGACGTGGCGGTGCAAGTCATCAAGGTCGGGTTTGTGGGTTCGCCAGACAACCTCAGTGCCGTGGCCGGCGTGGCAGCCGACTACCCGGAGACGCCGCTGGTGGCCTATATGCCTAGCCTGGCCTGGTGGGATGAACAACGCATTGACGACTACCTGGACGCCTTCAAGGAACTGGTCTTGCCACAGACAACGGTCCTGGTCGGCAGCCACAGCACGCTGTGGCGCTGGCTGCTGCCCGACTGGAGCACGGAACGCAGCCCCGGCGCTCGCGACATCGCCCGTGCAGCCCATGAATTGGGTGTGCCCTACACGCTGGTGACTGGCATCGCCTTGCCAGACCAGTTCATTGACAACGTGCTGGCCACCCCCCATGCGGTGGTTGCCAGTGAAAAGTTTGAGCGTTTTGAAGCCGTATTCTCAGGCGCCGGAGACACCCTGTCGGCGGCCCTGGCGGCGCTGCTGGCCAGCGGCAGCACGCTGGCCGAGGCTGCCTCTGAAGCGCTGGGTTACCTGGACCGCTGCCTGGACAGTGGCTTTCGGCCTGGCATGGGCCACCTGGTGCCAGACCGCCTGTTTTGGGCTCAGTCCGACGACGACACGCCGAACGAGCCTGAGAACCACACAGACACCGAGATCGGCGAGAATTCGTTGGCCCTACTTGCTCTCAACGAACCCCCATGACCCAACAACACGACCAGAACCAGACCCTGTTTGAACGTGCCCGGCACGTGATCCCCGGCGGCGTGAACTCACCCGTGCGGGCCTTCAAGGCTGTCGGTGGCACACCACGCTTTATCAAGCGGGCCCAGGGCGCCTACTTTTGGGATGCCAACGACCAGAAATATATTGATTACATCGGCTCCTGGGGGCCCATGATCCTGGGCCATGGTCACCCGGCCGTGGTGGAAGCCGTGCAAAAAGCCGTGCTGGACGGCTTCTCTTTTGGGGCCCCGACCGAGCGTGAGGTGGAACTGGCCGAGGCCATCCTGGCGCGGGTGCCGTCCATGGACATGGTTCGCCTGGTGAGCTCGGGCACCGAGGCCGCCATGAGCGCCATTCGACTGGCCCGTGGCGCCACTGGCCGCAACAAACTGATCAAGTTCGAAGGTTGTTACCACGGCCACGCCGACGCCCTGCTGGTCAAGGCCGGCTCGGGACTGGCAACCTTTGGCAACCCTACCAGCGCGGGGGTACCTCCCGAAGTGGTCCAGCACACGCTGGTGCTGGAGTACAACCACGTGGCCCAGCTGGAAGAAGCCTTTGCCCTGCACGGCAAGGACATCGCCTGCCTGATGATCGAGCCGATCGCTGGCAACATGAACTTTGTGCGTGCCTCGGTCCCGTTCATGAAGCGCTGCCGCGAACTTTGCACCGAGCACGGGACGCTGCTGGTGTTTGACGAGGTCATGACCGGTTTCCGGGTCGCACTGGGCGGCGCTCAAAGCGTCTATGCGAGGGCATTGCCTGGCTTTGAGCCCGACATGACGGTTCTGGGCAAGGTCATTGGCGGCGGCATGCCATTGGCGGCCTTCGGCGCCAAACGGGCGGTCATGGAACACCTGGCCCCGCTGGGCGCGGTGTACCAGGCCGGCACCCTGTCGGGCAACCCCGTGGCCACCGCCTGCGGTCTGGCCACGCTGCAGCAAATCAGCCAACCCGGCTTTTATGACGATTTGTCCCGCAAGACGAGCCAACTGGTGGCTGGACTGCAGGCCGCCGCGGACGCTCAGGGCCTGCCCTTTTGCGGTGACAGCGAAGGTGGCATGTTCGGTTTCTTCCTGATGTCTGAGCTGCCGCAGAATTACCCCAAAGTAATGACCACCAACGGCGCGCGCTTCAACCAGTTGTTTCACGGCCTGCTGGACCGTGGGGTCTACATTGCGCCAGCTCTCTATGAAGCCGGCTTTGTCAGTGCCGCGCACAGCGACGCCGACATCGAGCAAACCATTGTTGCCGCCACCGAGGTTTTTCGCCTGCTGGGCAGTGCCTGAGGCGCCCCGCATTTGTTACAGGCCTTTACATCCGCGATACACCTGTCCGGCCAGTGCCGGCCTAAACTTGCGACACATTGGACTCAAGAAGGAACGACACCATGAAAAAAGTTGCTCTGCCCCTGCTGCTGGCCTTGGGAAGCGGCCTGTCAGTGGCCCAAGAGGTCGGCCGTGTGATCAGCTCTACCCCAGTGATTCAGCAAATCGGCGTACCGCGACAGGTCTGCACCACCCAGCAGGTGACCAGCCCCGGCAACAAGTCGGGCGCTGGAGCCGCCATGGGTGCGATCGCCGGTGGCGCCATCGGTAACAACATCGGTGACGGTGCCGGACGAGCTGTGGCAACCATGCTGGGACTGGTCGGCGGCGCCATTCTGGGTGATCGGATTGAAGGTGCGCCCGCCGCTCAGGTACAGAACGTCCAAAGCTGCAGCACCCAGACTTTTTATGAGAACCGCACGGTCAGCTACAACGTGGTCTACGAGTTCAACGGCAAGCAATACACCGTGTCCATGCCGCAAGATCCTGGCCCGTTTGTCAAACTGCAGGTGACCCCCATCAGCGCGGCCACACCGTTGCCAGCGCCAATGGCCACCTATGTCCCACCCGCCGTCATAGCGCAAGAGGTCATCGTCGTCGAACGACCCACCTATGTCATGACGCAACGAAACCATTACGCGC
>RFWA01000258.1 GCA_009922295.1 Betaproteobacteria bacterium | reverse complement strand
CTTGATCTTGCCGTCTTGTGGGCGCCGGCGTTCTGAAATGTCAAGATCGCACATGATCTTGAGGCGAGTCACCATGGCCTGCCGGAAGTGCGCAGGCACCTCGATATAGGGCATCAGCGTGCCATCGATGCGAAAGCGAATACCGGTCTTGAGTTTGCCCGGCATAGGTTCAATATGAATGTCCGAGGCTTTTTGGTGGTGAGCATCAACGATGACCTTGTTGACAAACTTGACCAACTCATTGTCCGCGGCCGCCGACTCCAGAGAGTCGTCGCTGCTGCCGTCATCGATAGACGCACCGCCCATGTCGGCCAGCATTTCATCGATGGACACGCCGCCCGCCGCGCCAAAGATCTGCGCCAGCGTCTCCTGAAATTCAGCCTGTGTCGTCACCCGATAGGAAAAGCGACTGACCCGGGGAAACACCTGCGGCACGATGCGCGAACTGCGTACCATCTCCGGGTCAGTACACATCACCATCAGCCCGTCAGCAGACTCCTCCAGCGGAATCCAGCCTTGTTTATCGACAAAGTCACGTTTGAGCATGCCATGTAGCGACTCCACCCGCAAACGGTTGGCCTGAAAGGGTTCGTAGGAGACGTCAAAGTAGCGGGCAAGCGATTGGCCGATCTGAGCCGCTGTCACCTTGAACTGGGTGATCATCACCTGCTCGACCGGCTGCCCCCCGGTGCGGGCCATCTGCCAGATTTGCTCTAGCGTCTCAGCCGCCAGAGCGCCACTTAAGACCATGCCGTCGTACTTGGTGGCCCGTCGTCGCAGACCGAGCGAGGCCTTTTCGACCCGCTGGCGGATCGCGATGGCGAGTGTCCGGCACAACTGCAGGGCCCCATCCACCTCAAGCGCTGAGAAAGTCTGGTTATTACGGTTGTTGATGATCTGCAGCACGCCATAAAGCGTGCTGTCCTCGGCGATTGGTACTACCAGCATCTCGCGCGTGCGGTAACCGGAGCGCTGATCGACAGCCTTCAGAAATTTCAGGTCAGGGTGAATGCGCCGCAACGCTGGCTCGTCATAGGCGTCCGCCAAATTCAGCAACTGCCGGCTGGATGCGACATAGCCCGCAATACTTTGTGAGGAGATCGGCAGCTTGAGGTCGGTACTGTTGCTCAGGCCCGTCTTGACTTTGGACACAATCGCCGTCTGATCCGCGCTAACGGCGTACATGGTCAGACGCTCGGCGTTGAACAGAACGCAGATATCGGCGCTGGCGTCCAGCATCATCTGGTCCACGTTGTCTGTATCGTGAATACGTGCCGAGACCTGCTTCAACCGCTTGTCGAACATGAGCTCAAAGGGCAAGCCGCGCTGGTCCGCCGGCAATTTCTGGAGCGCTTCAAAGGACGGATCAGGCAAGCCTGGCTGGAGCGCGGCGCTCACAGTTCGAACTCCTGGCCGGCCAGCAGCCAGCGTATATCGTGGGCTTTGCCCGACGCCGAGGCACTTGAACGCTCAAAATCCAGGATTTCCGCCATGATCAGCTCAGCTTCCGCCGGCTTGGTGTGCGTGATGTAGATCGGGTAGTCGCGCTCCTTGGCGATACAGCCAAGCTCCTCAGCCAAGGCGATGGGCGAGAGGTGTAGGCTACGCCGGGCCAACCCCTGCTCACGGTTGCTGAAGGCGGTTTCAATCACCAGCATGGCCACCTCGAGCTGGTTGACTCGCTGCCAAAACGCCGGGTTGCGCTCCGTGTCGCCTGTAAACACCCACGCCGGCTGCCCCTCGGTCGACACGGCGAAGCCCACCGCCGGCACGATATGGACTGCAGGCAAAACCTCCACGCGTTTTTGGCCGAATTGCAGGATCTGCCCGACTTCAATGGCATGAAAGCTGACAAATGGCTGTTGCGGTGTCGGGATGCGGCTGAAGTCAGGCCAGATCACCCCATTGAAGATATGCACACGAAGGGCGTCAAGGGTGGCGGGCAAAGCGTGAATTTGCAAGGGTTGGGTGATCGATGCGGCGATGGCGTCAACCATCAACGGCAAAGCCGCCACATGGTCCAGGTGCGAATGGGTCAGCAACACATGCTTGATGCCGCGCATGTCATCCAGAGTCAAATCACCAACGCCCGTTCCGGCGTCAAGCAACAAATCATGGTCGATCAGAAAGGACGTGGTCCTGCAATCTCTGGCGATGGCGCCAGAGCAACCGAGTACACGAACCTTCATCAACTTTCCTTCCTCGTTAGATCTCGACAATGGCCGGCTAAATCACACACCAAATCAACCGGAATGTCGGTCGGCAGCAGGTCCTTGAAAGGCCAAAGCATACACTGCGGCCGATCAACCGCGTCAGAGCCAACTCATTTGCGCACAGTTTCGCCGCTCACATAGGTACCATGGGTGCTCGCGGGGTCTTAGACCGTGACCTGCGCAGCGTTACCAGTGCTGAGACACTAAGGTCTACCCAAAAGCCTGGCGAGAAAATGGCGTTGACGGTTCGCCTCGTTGGCCCGCACCAACACCACCGCGATATTGTCGCGCCCGCCGTTCTGGTTAGCCATCTGCACCAGGTCCTGCGCCGTCTGATCGAGGGTGGTTCGCTGCCGCAACGTGGCCGCGATGCCTGTATCCTGAACCATATCGGTCAAACCGTCTGAACACAGCAAGTACAGGTCGTCGTCCTGCACAGGAAAATCATTGATCTCAAGTTTCGCAGCGCCTTCCACGCCCAAAGCCCGTGTGACCAGGTTGCGATCTGACGACAGCGCTGCCTGCGCCGGCGTCAGCAATCCTGCGTCAATCTGTTCCTGCAGCACCGAGTGGTCACGCGTCAGCTGCTGAAGAGCACCGCCGCGCAAGCGGTAACAACGTGAGTCACCGACATGGCCCAAAATCAGCTTGGACCCGCGAAAAATAGCCATCACCAGCGTCGTGCCCATGCCGGCATGCTCAGGGTTGGCCTGCGCCGACGCCAGAATCAGGGCATTGGCATCAGCGACGCAACTCTGCGCCGCTTGACGGATGTGCTGCACGTTGCAAGGCTCGCCGCAGGCCAGCAGCCAGCGTGACAACTCGGTCTTGATGTGGCCAATCGCCAAGGCACTGGCCACTTCTCCCGCCTGATAACCGCCCATGCCATCCGCCAGCACGGCCAGGCCACTGACCGGGTCGAAGTCCACAGCATCCTCGTTGTTGGTACGAACTCGTCCTGGGTCGGTATGGGCACTAAATTGGTAGTTCACACGCCCGCTGCAAGCGAAGATCAGGCGCCGATCGCGTCACGGGCGCTTTGGCGCTTTTGCAACGCGCGCCCCATGCCCAAAACCAACGCAGCGCCAGCGACCGCTGCGCCATAGTGCAGCCAAGGCTGGGCAACCATAACGTCTTTGAGCGCGACGTCGCTGGCGATGGTCTCCCCACCAACCCAACCAATCAGGCCCGCGCCAAACATGACAATGATCGGGAACCGCTCCATCAGCCGGATCATCAGGGTGCTGCCGAAAATGACCAGCGGAATACTGATCGCCAGACCCAGCACCAGCAGGGTCATATTGCCCTTGGCCGCCGCAGCCACAGCAATCACGTTGTCCAGGCTCATCACCAGGTCTGCAATCAAGATGGTGCGCACGGCCGCCATCAAGCTGCCGTGCTCTTTGGCATGGCCCTCGCCCTCTTCATTTTCGCTGAGCAGCTGAACGCCGATCCAGAGCAGCAGCGCGCCGCCAATGATCTGCAGGAACGAAAGCGCCAGCAATTTGGCCGCAACCACGGTAAGCGCAATCCGCAAGGCTACCGCTGCACCGGAACCCCAAAAAACCGCCTTTTTCTGTTGCTCGGGCGGAAGGGACCGCGCGGCCAAGGCGATCACTACGGCGTTATCGCCCGACAAGATGATGTTGATCCAGACGATCTTGAGCAGACCAATCCAAAAGTCGACGCTTTGAATCATTTCCATGTCAGTTCTCCGATAAGGCAAATGCAAAAGGCGCACCCAACACATGGCTTGGTGCGCCTTTTGTCCGATGAGGGTGGAGTGTAGCGGCCCGCCAGCACCCCGTCATGGGTAGTTCTGCTTAGAGCATGGCTTTGAGCAGCTTGGCCATTTCGGACGGGTTACGGGTGATCTTGAACCCACACTCTTCCATCACGGCCAGTTTGGCATCAGCCGTATCGGCGCCGCCTGAGATCAGCGCACCGGCATGGCCCATGCGTTTACCTGCCGGCGCCGTGACGCCAGCGATGAAACCCACAATCGGTTTCTTCATGTTGGCCTTGCACCAACGCGCGGCCTCAGCCTC
>RFWA01000257.1 GCA_009922295.1 Betaproteobacteria bacterium | reverse complement strand
TTGGCGCTCAAGGTGCCGCTGAAAGTTTGGGCGGCTGCTTTGGTCTTGAAATCGGTGTTGCTGCTGCCGTTGGCGGCGGTGTCGGCGCTCATCAAGGCGGTGGCAATGGTGGTGCTGGGCGCGCTGGTGTCCAGGGTGAAGCTGAGCGCGGTGGGCGCGCTGTTGTTGCCCGCCAAGTCTTGCTGGCGCACCCACACCGTGTAGTTGCCGTCGACGGTGGGGGCGGTGTAGGTGTTGCTGTAGGTTTGGCCCGCGTTCCAGCTGTACCACAGGCTGCCATTGGCCTCGGGTGGGGTGATGTTCAAGGCGCTGGGCGCGACCTTGGTGAGGTTGTCGCCGACGCTGGACTTGACCACCATTTGCGCGCCCCACAGGGCCACATCCACTGCGGTGTTTTTCCCACTCATCAAATACAGTGAGCCCTTGCCGCTGCTGCTGCCACTGGTGAAGTCCACGGTGTAGAGCTTCCAGTCCGTGGTCAAGCTGGAGATGGGCACATAGGTGATGGCCAAGTTGTTGAAGTTGATCAACTGGCCGCTGGTGGGCATGCTGCCGCTGATCAACTTGGCCCAAACCGAAATTTGGTAGGTGGTGTTGGCCGCGTAGCTGACGTTGCTGCCTATGTAGTCGCCCGCGACCGTGCCGGTGCTGTGGTAGACCACCGCGTCGGTGATGGCCGCGTTGGGGCCCGTGGTGGTGCCCACCCGGGTTTCGATGTCGGATTTGTACCAATACAGGCTGTTGCTCAGGCTGTCGGGCACATGGGCGCGCACGATGTCGTTGGCGCTGCTGTCCATGTACAAGGCGACGCTGGCCGGGGCCACTGGCGCGCTGGTGTCGATGGTGTACAGGCGCGTGGTGACGGCGGCGTCGTTGCCCGCGGTGTCGCTGACCTTGACCTTCAAGCTGTTGCTGCCGCTCAGGGTTTGGTTGGCCAAGCTCCAGGAGTTGCTGCCCACGCTGGTGCTGGCGGTTTGCCAGCTGCTGCCGTTGTCGGTGGAGACATAGACCGCTTCGCCGCTGAGCAGATTGGCGCTCAAGGTGCCGCTGATGGTTTGCGCGCCGACGTTGGTGACCAAGTCGTTGCCCAAGCTGCCGTTGTCGTCTTTGAACGCCACCGTGGCCACGGTGGTGGTGGGCGCGGTGGTGTCGACGGTATAGGTTTTGGAGAACTCAAAGCTCTCCAAACCGTTGACGGCCAGCACCTTGGCCTTGATGCTGCCGCTGCCACTGAGGGTTTGGTTGGCCAGGCTCCAGTAGGTCGAGTCCACCGTGGTGCTGGCCTCCACCCAGGTGGTGCCGCCATCGAGCGAGACCTTGACTTTTTGCCCGGTCAATGCGGCCTGGCTCAAGGTGCCGCCGATGGTTTGGGCGGCGGTTTTGGTGACAAAGTCGGTGGCCAATGCGCCGGTGTCGGCACTCAAGGCCATGCTGGTGATGCTCGGCGGTGCGGTGCTGTCGACCGTCATGCTGTTGCTGCTGACCAGCGACAAATTGCCCGCCACGTCGCTGGCGTACAAGCGGTAGCTGCCGTCGGCCAAGCCCGACAGGCTCAAGGCGGTGTCGGCGTTGGCGCTGATGACGCTGGCGCTGTTCCACAGGTTGTCGGCCGCGGCGGTGATGCTGGCCAAGCTGCTGATGTTCAAACTGGTATTGACCAAATACAGCTTGCCCACTTCATTGCTGCGGGCATAAATGCTGCTGAAATTGGGCAAGATGGCCGTGGCCAAGGTGGGCGTGGGGGCTGTGATGTCCAGCGTGTAGGCCTGGGTGGTCAAGGCCCCGGTGTTGCCCGCGTTGTCGATCACCTGCACCCAAATACTGCTGCCAGCGCCCAGGTTTTGTTGGTTCAGTGCCCAGTTGGCGCTGCCGGTGGTGGTGGTGGCGGTTTGCCAGGTCTTGCCCTCGTCCAAGGACACCCGCACTGTCTCACCGGCGGCCAAGTTGGCGGCCAAGGTGCCGCTGAGGTTTTGCGCCGCCGCGTTGGTGACAAAGTCGCCGCTGGTGCCGCTGTCGGTGCTGAGCACCACCGTGTTTGCGCTGTTGCTCGGGGCGGTGCTGTCCAGGGTGAACAGCACGGGGCTGCTGGCCGCGCTGGGGTTGCCCGCGACGTCGGTGATGATGGCGGTGAGGCTTTTGAGGCCATCGCTGCCCAATTCGGCTTTGGTCACCGCAAAACTGACATAGCCCACGCCAATGTCTTGTGCTTGCAAGGAGAGCACTTTGGCCGTCGCAAAAGCGCTGCCACCGAGCAACAGCTCGACGCGGTCACCCACCGAGGGCAACGCACCCGAGGAGGGCAGGTTCACGCGCATGTTCAACCCGGCGTTGGCTTCGGTGGTGTTGAGGTATCCGTCCAGCACCAAACCGGCCAAGTTGCTCAGCAGCGGTGCGTTGGTGGCGACGGTGTCGAGCACATAGTCTTTGCTGGTGACGCTGCCGTCGTTGCCAGCCGCATCGGTGACCTTGACTTTCAAGGTGCCGCTGCTGGTGAGGGTGCGTGCCAGGCTCCAACTGGTGCTGCCCACGCTGGCGCTGGCGCTGGCCCAGGTGCTGCCGCCATCGAGCGAGACGTTGACCACCTCGCCGCTGAGCAGGTTGGCGCTCAGGGTGCCGCTGATGGTTTGGGCGGCGGTGTTGGTGACCAAGTCGGTGCTGCTCACGCCGGTGTCGGTGCCCAGCACGGCGCTGGCCACGGTGGTGGTGGGTGCCACGGTGTCCAAGGTGGCGCTCAGGTTCACGCTGGCTGGGCTCACGTTGCCTGCCTTGTCGGTGAGGGTGGCGCTCAAGGCCTTGCCGCCGTCGCTGCCCCATTGGCCACTGGCGATGGCCACGTCGACATAGCCGGCCGCGATCTGGCTGTCGGTCAAGGTGACGCTGCTGAGCGCCGTGCTGCCCATCAACAGTTGCAGTTTGTCGCCCGCCACCGGCAGCGCGCCGCTGGTGGGCAAGCCCACACGCACCAAGGTGCTGGTGCTGGCCTCCAGGATGTTGATGGTGCCGTCGGCCAGCTTGCTGCTGCCCAGCTCAATCACGCTGGGGGCGGCCGAGGCTTGGGTGTCCAAGGTCCAGCTGAGCGGGGCGCTCAAGCCGCTTTGGTTGCCCGCGCCGTCTTGCAGGCGTGCGCTCAGTGCTTTGACGCCGTCGCTGCCCAGCAAGGCGGTGTTGATGCTGAAGTCGACATAGCCATGGCTGATGTCGCTGCTGCTGAGCACCGTGCCCACGGGCGTGCTCAGCGCCTGGCCGTTGAGCAACAGGCTCAGGCTGTCGCTGGCCATGGCCAGTGAACCGCTGGTGGGCAAGGTCACCCGTACCGTCAAGCTGGCGAGGGCTTCGGCGGCACTCATGCGCGCGTCGCTCAACACGCTGGTGCCTTGCTCGGCCACGCTCAAGGGGGCGTTCGGGGCGGTGGTGTCGCCGATCAACACAAAGCCGGCCGTGGCCGTGCTGGTGTTGCCCGCGATGTCGGTTTCGGTGGCATTGAAGTTGTAGCTGCTGCCATTGGCCAGGCTGGCCACATAGGTCCAACTGGTGCCCGTGACCGTGGCTTTGCCCAGCCACGTGCTGCCGTTGTAGACCTGGACCAGCGCGCCGAGTTCGTTGGTGCCGGCCAACTCGACCTGGGTGTCGTTGGTGCGTGCCCCAGAGGTCAAGCTGCCGGTGAAGGGGGCCACGTCGTCGGTGACGCTGGCCAGCACCGCCGTGGGGGCGCTGTGGTCCAAGGTGTAGCTGGCCGCGCCGCTGGGCAAGCTGGTCTGCAAGGCGTTGCCCGCCCAGTCGGTGGGCGCGCTGCCCGTGGCCAGGCCCAAGCTGAGCACGCCATTGGCGCTGGCCACGGCGCTGCCGCTGGCACTGATGCGAAAGCGGTTGTCGCCCAGCGCCAGGGGCTCGCTCAGGCTGATGTCGCTGGTCAAGGTGCTGCCATCCAACTGGGCCACAAAGCGGCTGGCGGTGAGGGTGTTGGGGTCCATCGCCTCGCTGAAGCTGACGATGAAGTCCACGCTGTTCAGGTTGGTGCGCCCACTGCTGTCCACCGAGGTGCCGCGTTCGATGGCGGTGATGCGGGGTGCGTTGTTGTCGAGCCAATAGCTTTGGCTGCTGAGCACGGTGGTGCTGACCGGGTTCAAGGCCAGGTCTTGCAGGCTTTGGCCGTTGGCCAGCACCAGGCTCAAGGGGCCGTTGGCGTTGGCCATGGCCGCGCCAGTCACACTCACCCGGTACTGGTGGCCTTGCACCAGCACCGGCGCGCCAACGCTGATGTCGCTGGTCAAGGTGCTGCCAT
>RFWA01000256.1 GCA_009922295.1 Betaproteobacteria bacterium | reverse complement strand
GCCTAGGTTCAGCCGCGCCTGGTAGACCGAGATACCGTCCATCACCGAGTCCGGCCGGGCCAGGTAGACAAACTCAAAAATGCAGGGGTTCAGCACCGGGTGCTCGGCGCACTGCTGCGTGTGCACGGTGCCATTCAGGTCAATAAAGATGGCCTCACCCGGCGCCACATTGCGCTCGAAACGGTGCGAGGTGCCCTCCAGGGCCACCGATTCACTGGCCACCACCACCGTGCCCTCGCTGCGCCCCAGGCACAGGGGCCGGATGCCAAAGGGGTCACGAAACGCCAGCACGCCGTGCCCGGCGATCAGGGCAATCACGGCATATGAGCCGCGCACGCGCCGGTGCACCTTGCGCACCTCGGAATCGCTCTCGGTGTTGATGTGGCGGTGGTCGGTGCTGAAGAGCTCGGCCTTGAGCGCCTTGGCGTTGGTGAGGTTGCCGTTGTGCACCAGCACGATGCCAAAAGGCGCGTTCACGTAAAAAGGCTGGGCTTCTTCCTCGCTGTAGGCGTTGCCGGCGGTGGGGTAGCGCACCTGGCCCAGGCCGCAGTTGCCCGGCAGTGAGCGCATGTTGCGGGTGCGGAACACATCGCGCACCATGCCCTTGGCCTTGTGCATGAAGAACTTGCGCTCCTGCTGGGTGACGATGCCGGCCGCGTCCTGGCCGCGGTGCTGCAGCAGCAACAAGGCGTCATAGATCAGCTGGTTGACGGGGGCGTTGCTGACAACACCAACAATTCCACACATAAGTTTCCAATCCGCCCAGGACACGCGTTTGCTGCGGCCTCAGGGCAAGTACTTTCCAAACTCTTGCGGCAGCAGGGGCTTGAGGCCCTTGACAGCCGCGCTGGCGATACCCGCGCCCACCGAGTCACGCCACCAGTCACTGGTCTGCAGGGGCGTCATGGTGATGACCACTGCGGCCGCCAGCACCAGCACGGTGCCACGCACCAGGCCAAACACCGCGCCCAAAAGGCGGTCGACCGGTTGCAACCCGACCATCGAAAACAGGGTTTTGGCCAGCCGCGCCAGCAGCGCAGCGACAAACACAGAGAGCACAAACACCAGCACAAAGCCAGCGGCGTAGCGCACCGCCTCGCCAGCCCCGCGCATAGGCAGTAGCTGGGCCATATCAGGCGCGAACCATTGCGCCAAAACAAAGGCCGCAGCCCAACCCAGCACCGAGAGCACCTCGTAGACCAGGCCCCGCCAGGCGCCCAACAGCATTGACAAGGTGAAGGCTGCCAGGATGATCCAGTCAAGAACCTGCATGACGCGGAACGGGCAGGGCTAAAGCGTCAAGATGGCCGCTGGCAATTCAAGCCGACGGATTTTCTCGGCGACACGGTCTGCTTCTGCTTTGGTCGCAAATGGACCCACCCTAACCCGGGTGCGGCGCCCCTCTTTGGTGTCCGCGACATGGGTGTACGTCTTGAGCCCGGCCCGTTCGACCTTGGTCCTTACCTCTTGGGCCCGCGCGGCGTCGGAAAACGCGCCTACTTGAACGATATAACGGGCGGCCACGTCGGCGCCAGCTTTTGGCGGCACTTGTCCATCCAGCAAGGCTTGTGCCTTGGCAGCTTGGTCCACCTTGGGCGCGGGAGCTGGTACAGGTTTGGGCGCGGAAACCGAAGCCGAGGACGGTGCAGCGGGCAGAATCTCCTCTACCTCCTGCGCAGGGGCAGGGGGTGAGGCGGTGATCACCGTCTCGGCCGCAGCAGGGGGAGTAGCGGCCGGCAAATTCAAGGGTTTGACCTTGTTGCGGTCGGGTATTTCGATCGGGATATCCACCGACACGGGTCGCGGCTGCTGGTCAAAAAGAAAGGGAAACAAGACGACCCCCGCCAGCACCAGCACAGCGGAGCCGATCAGCCGGTGTTTGGCGCGGCGGCGCACCGCCTCGACACTTTCAGGCTGGATGGGTGCTGCGGCGGATTCATCGCCACTGTTGCGGGACTTGAAAAAGGCCATAGGGTGCGGGTCAGGGGTTCAGGGGTTCAGGTATCAACCATGTGTCGCGCCTTCAGGCGGGGAATGCCGTCTTTCAGAATGCCGCCCACGGTGTAGAACGATCCGAAAACTACGATTCTATCAGCGGGGTCAGCTGCAGCCATGGCCGATTGAAGCGCCGACAACGGGTCGGGCCCTGGGCGTGGGAAGGTCCGTGAAGTACCACTTGTCGATCAATGGGTTGACCTTGGCCAGCATGGGGGCGAGGTCCTTGTCGGCCATGGCGCCAAAAACCGCGTGTGTCGTCGGAAAGTAGCCCATCACATCCAAATTGGCCGCCAATGCAGCCACCGAATGAGGATTGTGCGACACATCCAGCACCAGCGTGGGTTGGCCCGGAACGATCTGGAAACGCCCGGCCAGCTCGACCTGGCCCAGGCCGCTGCGCACTGCTTGCGCGGTCACCGGAAGCCGATCACGCAGCGTAGCCAATGCGGCCAGTACACCGGCCGCGTTAACCAACTGATTGGCGCCGCGCAAGGCGGGGTACGCCAGGCCGCTGTAGCGTCGGTTGCCACGCGCGGCCGCTGTGCTCCAACCCCACTGCTGTTTGTCGCCCGCCACTTGAAAATCAACGCCGGCACGCCACAGGTCAGCACCAATGTCGCGCGCCCGGTCCAGCACACTTTGCGGCGGCATCGGATCACTCACCACCACCGGTCGACCCGTGCGCATGATGCCGGCTTTTTCAAACCCGATGGTTTCCCGGTCCGGGCCGAGCAGCTCCATGTGGTCAAGGTCGATACTGGTGATGATGGCGCAATCTGGGTCGATGATGTTGACCGCATCGAGCCGGCCGCCCAAGCCTACTTCCAGAATCACGACATCAAGCGCCTGACGCGCCATCACGTCCAAAATTGCCAGGGTTGAAAACTCAAAATAAGTGAGCGAGATTTCCTCATCATTTTGGCATCTAGCCCGCTCCACGCTTGAGAATGATGCTACTAATTCAATAGCATTTACCGGCTCACCCAGCAAGCGCAGCCGCTCCTCAAAATGCACCAGGTGGGGCGAGGTGTAAACCCCGGTGCGGTAGCCGGCGTGCCGCAAAATCGACTCCAGCATGGCGCAGGTGGAGCCTTTGCCGTTGGTCCCAGCGACAGTGAAGACGGGGCAGGAGAAACGGATGCCCATTCGTTGGGCAACCGCCTGCACACGCGCCAAGCCCATATCGATGCTTTTGGGATGCAGCCGTTCGCAATGCGCCAGCCATTGGTCCAGGGTTTGGGGTTCGGTCATCATGGTTTTGCCATTGTCGCCGAGTGCGGCATGATGCTGGCCATGACACATCCCGCTTCATCCCTACAGGTTTTTGGCATTCCAAATTGCGACACTGTCAAAAAAGCCAGGGCCTGGCTCGGCGCCCAAGGGCTGGCTTATGACTTTATCGACTTCAAGAAACAAGGGCTGACCGAGGCCCAGCTACAGACATGGATAGCGCAACTGGGTTGGCAGGCCCTGGTCAACACCCGCGGAACGACCTGGCCCCGACTCAGTGACGCAGAGCGGTCGGGCGTGACTGACGCGGCCAGTGCCAGCGCCTTGATGCGCGCTCAACCCAGCCTGGTACGGCGGCCGGTGGTGCAATGGCAATCCGGTGAGGTGAGCGTGGGCTTCGACCCAGCGGCATGGCAAGCCCGACTTGACGACCGCATTGACCCGACGGTGCTCGCCTAAAATCAAGTCTTTACCTCACAGCATCACGTAACCCCACATGGCCACGATTCTCCAAAACTTGCCGCTCGGTCAAAAAGTCGGCATCGCCTTCTCGGGCGGCCTTGACACCAGCGCAGCGCTGCACTGGATGAAACTCAAGGGCGCCCTGCCCTATGCCTACACCGCCAATCTGGGCCAGCCCGACGAACCCGACTACGACGAGATCCCGCGCAAGGCCATGCAATATGGCGCGAAATTAGCACGCTTGGTGGATTGCCGCGCCCAATTGGCCGCAGAGGGCATCGCCGCCCTGCAAAGTGGCGCTTTCCATATCTCCACCAGCGGACTCACCTACTTCAACACCACCCCGATCGGTCGCGCTGTGACAGGCACCATGCTGGTGGCGGCCATGAAGGAGGACGACGTCAACATCTGGGGCGACGGCAGCACCTTCAAGGGCAATGACATCGAGCGTTTTTACCGTTACGGCCTGCTGACCAACCCCTCGCTCAAGATCTACAAACCCTGGCTGGATCAGTTGTTTATTGATGAACTGGGTGGCCGGGCCGAGATGTCTGCCTTCATGACGCAGGCCGGGTTTGGCTACAAGATGTCG
>RFWA01000255.1 GCA_009922295.1 Betaproteobacteria bacterium | reverse complement strand
AAACGCGGCCTGGTACAAAAACTCGGTGTTGTGCACCAGCTCGTCCCAGTGCGCCACCGGGTGGATGTTGACCTCGATCACCCCGGGATCGGGGGTGACTTGCAGCAGCTTTAAGCGCGGGTCGCGCGGTGGCGGGTAACCCTCCAGCACGATCTGCATGCCCAGTTGCTCGGCGGTGGCCTCTACGGCAGTGAGCAGGCGCAGGTAGTCTTCCAGTTCCTCCAGCGGCGGCATAAAGACATACAGCACACCTGATTTGACGCCGACCGACTCGGCCTTGGGGCCGCTGGCGCGGCGCGGGTCGCGCACCTCGACGCAAAGTGCGGTGCGGGCCAGCCAGTGGGCGGATTCCTTGGCGGCCGGGGCGCGGTGGTTGGTGCCAGTGCCATTGCCGTTGCCAGTGGCGGTAGCGGTGTTCGAGGCGCTTTGCTGGGTGACCGGCGCGATGCTGACCGGCGCCGGTGCGGTAGCCAGCGCATCGCGGGCGGGCAGGGCAGCCTTGGGCACCGAGGGGTCGGCCTCGTTCACGTAGGGGAAATCGGCCTCACTGACCCAGGGCAGCGAATCCAGCGGCAGCCGCAGGCCCATGGGTGAGTCGCCGGGCATCAGGTACAGGCGCTCGTCGCGCACAAACCAGGGGCCGGTGCGCCAGTGCGGGCCGGCTTTGTCCGCGCCCTCCATGGCCTTGATGGGCAGCACATAGCCAATTTCGCTGTCGAGCTTTTGCTCAAACACGCGGCGTAGGCGCATGCGCTCCATCTCGTCGCCGAGCTTGGAATCAAACGGGTCCACATTGACTGGCAGGCGGCGTTCGCGCCACAGGTAGTACCAGACGTCTTCATAGGCGCTGAGCATGTAGGCGTCGCTCAGGCCCAGCTGTGCGGCCAGCGCCCGGGTGAAGCGTTGGGCCTCGGCGCTGGTGTACTGGGTGGGCACGCGTTCGTCTGCAAACAGGGCAGGGTTGGCCCAAACGGGCTGGCCGTCGGCGCGCCAGTAGATGTTCAGCGCCCAGCGCGGCAGCTGTTCGCCCGGGTACCACTTGCCCTGGCCGAAATGCAAAAAGCCGCCTTGCCCGTACTCATCGCGCAGCTTGTGCACCAAGGCCGTGGCCAGGCCGCGCTTGGTCGGGCCCATGGCGTCGA
This sequence comes from Betaproteobacteria bacterium, assembly GCA_009922295.1. Classification (GTDB taxonomy): domain Bacteria; phylum Pseudomonadota; class Gammaproteobacteria; order Burkholderiales; family Burkholderiaceae_C; genus Rhodoferax. Next base: position 3,142 of record RFWA01000255.1, on the reverse strand, counting down.
TGTTCCACTCTGGTGCATCGCGCTTGTCCACCGCCACAAAGGTGGGTTCGCCACCCATGGTCAGGCGCACATCGCCGGCATCCAGCGCCTGGTCCACCTGCTGGCCCAGGGCCATCACCGCCTGCCATTGGTCGTCGGTGTAGGGCTTGGTCACGCGCGGGGTTTCGAGCAGGCGTGTCACCGCCATGTGGTGGCTGAACTCCACCTCGCACTCGTCAATGCCGCCCTCGATCGGCGCGGCCCCGGAGGGCTGGGGCGTGCAAGCCAGGGGGATGTGGCCCTCACCGGCAAGCAGACCTGAGGTGGCATCCAGCCCGACCCAGCCGGCGCCGGGCAGGTAGACCTCGCACCAGGCGTGCAGATCGGTAAAGTCCACCTCGGTGCCGCTGGGGCCGTCCAGCGACTTGACATCAGGCGTGAGCTGGATCAGGTAGCCCGAGACAAAGCGCGCGGCCAGACCGCAGTGGCGCAGCAGTTGCACCATCAGCCAGGCCGAGTCGCGGCAGGAGCCTGAGCCCAGCGTCAGGGTTTCTTCAGGCGTTTGCACACCGGGTTCCATGCGGATCAGGTAGCTGATGTCCTGGTGCACCATCTGGTTCACTGCCACCAAAAAATCAATGCTGCGGCGCTCGCTCAGGTCAATGCGCGCCAGGCAGGCTTTGAAGCGTTCGCCCGACGCCTCAGCCGCCAGGTAGGGTGCCAGTTCCTGCGCCAGCAGGGCATCGTACTCAAACGGGTAGTGGTCGGCGCTGGGCTCCAGAAAGAAGTCAAACGGGTTGTAAACCGCCATCTCCACCACCAGGTCCACCGTCACCTTGAACTCGGTGGCCTGTTTGGGGAACACCAGCCGCGCCTGGTAGTTGGCAAAGGGGTCTTGCTGCCAGTTGACGAAGTGCCCGGCCGGCTCGACCTTGAGCGAGTACGAGATGATTTTGCTGCGGCAATGCGGAGCAGGGCGCAGCCGGATCACCTGAGGCCCAAGGTTGATGGACTTGTCGTAGCGGTAATGCGTGGTGTGGGTCAGCGCGGCGTGGATGGACATCGGGGGTCTCGTTATCTCTGTGAGGGCAGGCTAGGGCTACATCGAATCGGCCAGCATGGCCTGGTAGTCGTCGGCGCTGGCCAAGCGCGGGTTGGTTTTGTGGCAATGGTCGGCCAGGGCGCCTGTGATGACGCGGGCAAAGCTGTCGGCCTGCACGCCCATGGCGGCGAGGCCGATGGGCAGGCGCAGGCGGGCGTTCATGTCGTGGATGGCCTGCGGGATGTCTGTGGCCGCAGCCAGCCCCATGGCCTGCGCCATGCGCTGCAGACGGTGCTCTTGCTGGATGGAGGGCGCGCTGGCGTTGAATGCGACCACCGCCGGCAAAAACATGGCGTTGAGCGTGCCGTGGTGCAGGCGCGGATCGACCCCGCCCAGGCTGTGGCTCAGGCTGTGCACGCAGCCCAGGCCTTTCTGGAAAGCCATGGCACCCTGCATCGAGGCGCTCATCATGTTCAGGCGGGCCTCGCGGTCACTGCCATCACGCGTGGCCCGCTCGATGTGGGCCCAGCCGCGCGCCAGGCCATCGAGCGCGATGCCGTCGGCCGGGGGGTTGAAGGCCGGAGCCATGAAAGTCTCCATGCAGTGGGCGATGGCGTCCATGCCGGTGGCGGCGGTCAGCTGCGGCGGCAGGCCCAGCGTGAGCTCGGGGTCGCAGATGGCGGCTTTGGGGACCAGGTGCCAGGAATGAAAACCCAGTTTGCGGCCGTCGTCCACGATCAAAATGGCGCCACGCGCCACCTCGCTGCCGGTACCGCTGGTGGTGGGCACAGCAATGATGGGCGCCACCCGCTCGCTGATACGGGCTGAGCCCCCTTCGATGGTGGCGTAGTGGGTCAGTGGTCCCTCGTGCGTCGCGGCGATGGCCACGCCCTTGGCGCAGTCGATGGCGCTGCCGCCACCCAGCGCAATCAGGCCATCGCAGCCCTGGGCCCGGTAGACGCTGGAGGCAGCGCGTACGGCCGCCTCGGTCGGGTTGGACGGGGTCTGGTCAAACACCGCCACCGGCCAGCCCGGCAGCACATCCAGCGCGCGCTGCAGCAGCCCGGCGGCCTTGACGCCGGCGTCTGTCACGACCAGCGGGCGGCTGATGCCAACGCGCTCGCACTCCTGCTTGAGCAGGGAGAGCGCGCCAAAGTCAAACTGGATCTGGGTGATGTAGTTGATGAAGGCCATGGTGTTGGGGTGTACGATCTGAAAACTGAACTGTAACAACAAGCACCCGGCCCCCCTGGCCGCCGCACCCAGCCATGACGACACCGCGCCGCGAAGACTTTCGTTTTATCAACCCGCTGCGGGTGCGCTGGTCTGAAGTAGACCAGCAAAAAGTGGTGTTCAACGCCCACTACCTCACCTACTTTGACATCGGCATCACCGATTACTGGCGCGCCATGGCCATTCCCTACGAGGCCAGCATGCCCGGCCTGGGCGGTGAGCCCTTTGTCCGCAAGGCTACGGTGGAGTTTCATGCCTCGGCCCGGCTAGACGACCAGCTTCAGGTGGGCCTGAAATGCGCGCGCATCGGCACCTCGTCCATGGGGTTTGTGGGCGGCATTTTTAGAGACGAGCAGTTGCTGATCAGCAGCGAACTGGTCTATGTGTTTGCTGACCCCATCGCCCAGGTGTCGGTGCCGGTGCCACTGCGTTTACGCGAGATCATGCTGGGCTATGAGGCTTGCGAGCCTATGACCCAGACCGAGATAGGTGCTTGGCCGGCGCTGGCGGCGGACGTGCTGTCGCTGCGGCTGGAGGCGGGTTTGTCCGAGTCTGAAGACGCAGGCGATGCAACCGCACTGCATGTGCTGCTGCGCAATCGGCTTGGCTTGCCAGTGGCCTGCGGACGGCTGCTGGCGGCGGTGGATGGCATTGCAAAGATCGACCAGCTGGGTGTGCGTCGTGTGCTGCGTGGCTCGCACTGCGGCCGCGCGGTGCTGATGGCGCTGCTGAAGGCAGCCGAAGACCGGGGCGACGCCAGAGTGCAGGCCCACACGACTCGCAGCAGCCGAGGTTTTTTTGAACGCCACGGTTTTGTGGCGACTGGGGAGCCGTTCGAGACCGACGGCGTGGTCTACACCACGCTGCGTCACGCCCTGCCCCGGCGCT
>RFWA01000254.1 GCA_009922295.1 Betaproteobacteria bacterium | reverse complement strand
AGGAGATTGTTGTAATGAGTATCGAAGAGCGCCTGCGCAGGCTTGAGGATGAAAAAGCAATTCTTGACACCTTGCATGCCTATGGCCATCACCTCGATTACGGGTTAGAGGATGCTTGGATCGACTGCTGGACTGAGGACGCCGTACTGGACTGGCCCGGACGGGCCTTTATGCGTGGGCATGCAGAATTACGTGCAGGGTTTCGGGCCCACTCCCATGCGCCGGTCATGTACCACAAGCATGTGGTGATTGCGCCCATGGTCACGCTGCAAGGCGACTCTGCAAGCGTGCAAAGCATGTTTGCCCGGCTGGATCGTTATCCGGATGGGCCTGGCATTCGCGCTTTCGGCCGTTACTGCGACAAGCTGGTTCGGTGCCCCGATGGCCGCTGGCGTTTCACCGAGCGCCTGCCAGAGATCGAGGGTGTACGCGCCCAAGCGCCGTTGGATGGCGAGCCCTTCCCGGACAGCCCGGAGATGCGCAAGGCGGCAAAGGGCAACTGACGTTCCTTCTGTGCCCTACCGTCATAGAAAAATTCAGCGATCCCGCATCGTCCACTCCAGCAGCGCATCGAACACCGGACGAGCGGCCTCGGCCGACGGGTGGTTGGCGATAGCCACCAGCACATAGCGCCTGCCGCTGGCGGCATGCACATAGCCGGCCAGGGCGGTAACGTCACGCAGGCTGCCGGTCTTGAGATGAGCGCTACCGGCCAGGATGCGGCGGTTGCGCAGTGTGCCGTCAACGCCGTTGAGTGGCAGTGACGCCATCAGGTCGGGCATCAGCGGTGAGCGGTAGGCCGTTTGCAGCATGCGGCCCAGACCTTGGGCCGTGATCAGTGTCCGGCGCGACAGGCCTGAGCCGTTGTCCACCACCGGCACATCCTCCGGCCCGATGCGCTCCAGCCACCAGCGGCGCAGTACCGCCCGCGAGGCCTCCTCGGTGGCGCGTGGGGTGCCGCCGGCTCCTGAGCGCTGCCCGTTGGGCGCTGGTGCTGGTGCGGCCAGGCTAAGCGTCAAAAACAACTGCTGCGCCATCACGTTGTTGCTGTATTTGTTGATGTCGCGGATGATCTCGGCCAGCGGTGCGGAACTGAGCTCAAACACCGGTTCGGGCAGCAGTTCCGGCCCAGCCCCATTGCCATTTCCATTGGCCAGGGAAGGGACCCGGCCTTCGCGCACCGTGCCGGCGAGCTGGCCGCCCATCTCCCGCCATAGGCCCCCGATGGCACGCAGGCCAAAAGTTTTGGGCTCCACGTAGGCCACTGACCAGGTTTTTTCAGCGCAGCTGGCCGGATAGGTGCCCAAAAAGCGAATGCGGGCTGGGTTAGCGAAGTCGGCTTTCAGGGCGGCTCGGTAGTCACCGCACTCGCCGTTGCTCAGCGGCACGCTGGCCTGCATATCCACGCCCGCCAACGGCGGCTCAAAATGCACCTGGGCGGTGCGGATGCCGCGGTCGGGCACAAAGGTCATGCTGACCGACTTGAAGTTCAGCAGCAGCGCGTCAGGCGAGGCGTTGTAGGGGCGCAGGGGCTCGCCGTCAAAGCTGCCGGGGTCTGTCTCGGTGACTTCAAAGGCACTGCGGTCGAGCACGATGTCGCCGGCAATCTGGCGCACACCCAGCCCCTGCACCCGGCGCAGCAGCAGCCACAGCCGCTCGGTCACCAGCTTGGGGTCGCCCAGGCCCCGGATGTACAGGTTACCGTACAGGGTGCCGTCGCGCACCGCACCTTCCATATACACCGGGGTGAGCCAGCTGTAGGCGGGGCCAAGAAGGTCGAGCGCGGCGTAGGTGGTCACCAGTTTCATGACCGAGGCCGGGTTCATCTGCACACTGGCGCGATGGCTCAAGCGTGGCGCTTGCCGGCCCTCGGCATCCACCACCAGCAGCGTCACGGCATCGCGTGGCAGGTTGGCGCGCACCATCGCGGCTTCTACTGCCGGCGGCAGGCCTTGAGCCGTGGCCAGGCCGCACAGACCGCCCAGGCCCAGTAGGGTCAGCACGCGCCTTACAGATTGCAAAGAAAATGGCATAAAGGTCATGGAGCGGCCATTATCCGGCCACGGATAATGGCGCCATGCCCTCCCAAGACACCTCCCCCCTTCTGGGCTTCTCGCCGCGCACCATTGGACTGGCGGCCGCGCTGGTCACCGTGTTGATCTGGACCTCTTTCATTGTGGTCGCCCGCGCCTCGGCCGACCCGTCGCGTGGCGGCAGCCTGTCGCCCTTTGACATTGCCTTCTGCCGGGTGGTGGGTGCCAGCGTGGTGCTGCTGCCCTGGGGCTGGTGGCTGGTGCGGCGTGACCGCCGTACCGGCGCTGCCAGGGCATCTTCGCTGTTCGGCTTGTCGCCGCTGCCGCTGCACATCACTGTCCCGGTGGGTCTCTTTGGCGGCCTGATGTACTCAGTGCTGGCCTACAGCGGCTTTGTTTTTGCGCCGGCCGCACATGCCTCGGTCTTGATGCCGGGCAGCCTGCCGCTGTGGACGGCGCTGCTGGCGCTGTTGTTCCTGCGCGAACACATCACGCCCGCGCGGGCGATGGGACTGGCCCTGATCGTGACCGGTGACTTGCTGGTGGGTGGCGCCAGCCTGTGGCATGCCTTTGACGGCGGTCAGGTTTGGAAAGGCGACCTGTTGTTTATGGCGGCAGGCTTCAGCTGGTCCTGCTACAGCGTGCTGGCGCGTCGTCACGGTTTGGATGCGGTGCGTGCCACCATTGCCGTCACCGCCCTGGCATGTCTGGGTTATGTGCCCTTTTACCTGCTGCTTGTGCTGACTGGTGCCTTACCCGACCATCTGCTGACGTCGCCGCTGCGCGAGCTGCTGTTCCAGGCGGTGTTTCAGGGCTGGGGCTCGGTGGTGATTTCGGGCATCACCTTCACCCGCATGATCCAGCACTATGGCCCTGTCCGCTCGACCATGATCACGGCGCTGGTGCCAGGGCTCTCGGCTTTTGGGGCGGTTGTTTTTCTGGGCGAGCCGCTGCAATGGAACCTGCTGGCAGGCTTGGCTTTGGTGACCCTGGGCATCTTGTTCGGCGTCCGGATCCAGCGCAAGGCGGCTGCATGAACCTGCTGGCGTTTGACACCAGTACCGAGCGCATGTCGGTGGCCGTCCAGGTCTTGCGCGACGGCAGCATCACATGCTGGCAGCATGAGGGCGAGGGTGGCGCCCAAACCTCGGCACATTTGATTCCCTCTATTCAGGCGCTCATGGTCCAGGCGGGGCTGGGGTTTGAGCAGCTCGATGCCATCGTCTTTGGCTGTGGACCGGGCTCGTTCACTGGTCTGCGTACCGCCTGCGCGGTGGCTCAGGGGCTGGCCTGGGGTGCTGAGGTGCCTGTGCTGCCGGTGGACACGTTGCTGACGCTGGCTGAGCAGGCGCGTTTTGACCACGCCCCAGAGGCATTAAGTTGCCGGGTGCTGGCCTTGCTCGACGCCCGCATGGATGAGCTCTATGTGGGCGGCTATGCGTTCAGCCAGGGCTTGTGGCAACAGACCCGTGCGCCCGCCCTGTTCCGGCCCGAACAGGTGAGCGCCGACACCCACCATCTGATGGCCGGAAATGTGCCCGACGCTTCTATTACGCGCTTGCCGGCTGGCATCGGCCGGCCGGTGCCAGCCCTGCCAACAGCCAGCGCCCTGCTGCGCCTGGCACCTGCCCTGCTGGCGGCGGGCGGCGCCCGGGCGGCCGAACAGGCCCTGCCGATCTATGTGCGCGACCAAGTGGCCAAAACGACACTGGAGCGCGCGGCGGAAAAGGCAGCGTTGTGAGGCAGACCAATCCCCCGATCGAGGTTCGGTTTGAATCCTTGACCCTGGATGACCTGGACGCGGTGATGCGCATTGAGCGCTTGGCCTACGCCTACCCCTGGTCGCGCGCTGTTTTTGAAGACACGGTGGTGGCCGGTTACCAGGCGCAGCGGCTGCTGGCTGGCACGACGCTGTTGGGCTATTTTGTGGCCATGAAGGGCGTTGAGGAGGTGCATTTGCTCAACATCACGGTCGCCCCCGCCCACCAGTACCGGGGCTGGGCCAAGGTGATGCTGGAGGCGCTAAGTTTGTGGGCGCGCGGGCAGGCCGCCAAAACCCTGTGGCTTGAGGTGCGCGTGAGCAACACCCGGGCGCTGCGGATTTACAAGGCGCAGGGTTTTGTTCAAGTGGGCCGGCGTGCCAAGTACTACCAGAGCGGGCACGGCCAGCGTGAAGACGCGATCGTCATGAGCCTGACTCTGTGAAAATAGCAGGATGAGCCTTGCCCTAGACGACCGTCAACGTGCCATGTTGCAG
>RFWA01000253.1 GCA_009922295.1 Betaproteobacteria bacterium | reverse complement strand
TGGTACAGGCGCCTCCGCCATTCAGTTTGTGCCCATGATCCAGCGTCAGGTCCAGCAACTGACGCTGTTCCAACGCACCCCGCCCTGGGTGCTGCCCAAAATGGATGCGCTCATTTCGCCGCGTTGGCAATGGCTGTTCGAGAAGGTCCCATTGACTCAGTCACTCTTTAGGAAACTGCTTTATTTGCAGTTCGAGCTGCTGAATCTGAGCCTGAAATCACCTCGCCTGATCAAACGTCTGGAGGCGGCGGGTAAAAAGAATATCGCCCGTGGCGTCAAGGACCCGGTCTTGCGGGCCCGACTGACGCCGGACTTTGCCCTGGGGTGTAAGCGCATCCTGATGTCCAACACCTGGTACCGGGCGCTGGCCAAGCCCAACGTGCGCGTGCAGACAGGGGTGGCCCGTGTAGAGGGCAGTGAGTTGGTGGCCGAGGACGGCCAGCGTTGCACGGCCGACGTCATTATTTTTGCCACCGGCTTCGAGGTGGCCAACCCGCCTATTGCCGAGCGCATCGTTGGTGCCTCTGGCAAGCTGCTGTCCGAGCTCTGGCAGGGCTCGCCGCAAGCCTATCTGGGCACCATGACGCAAGACTGCCCCAACCTGTTTCTGACCTTTGGCCCCAATCTGTACACCTTCTCGTCCTCATTCGTGATGATTGAGGCGCAGCTCAAGCTCATTCTCTCGGCCATCACGACGGCTCGGCAAAAGCGGCTGTCCACCATCGCGGTTGACCCCGCGGTCCACCAACGCTACAACAGCCAGACCCAGGCCGCCCTGCAGCGCACCGTCTGGAACAGCGGCTGCCGCAGCTACTTCCTGGACAAAAACGGGCGTAACAGCACCAACTGGCCCTGGACCACCTGGACCATGACCTACAGGCTCAAACGCTTTAAGGCGAGTGACTACCTGGTTGAACCCCGCGCCTAGGCGAAGGTGCCCAGAAATACCTGTCCGGAAATAGCCCGACAATCACAGCATGCTCCATTCCCTGCGTTCTCGCGAAGCGGCCATGCCCTTCATTATGCTCACTGTACTGATTGACATGATGGCCATCGGTGTCATCATTCCTGTGCTGCCGCCGCTTGTGGCCGCGTTCAGCGACTCTCAGGCCGACCAGGCCTACTGGTACGGGGTGGCGGCCTGCACCTTTGGCGCCGCCACCTTTATCTGCTCGCCGATCCTCGGAGCACTGTCTGATCATTTTGGCCGTCGACGTGTGCTGTTGCTGTGTTTCTTGGGCCTGGCCCTGAGCTTCTTTGGCACTGCACTGGCCACCACCCTGACGGGGCTGATTGCCTGGCGCATTGTGGGCGGTGCCATGCAGGCCAATGCGGCCATCGCTAGCGCCTACGTTGCGGACATTTCAGCGCCAGAGCAGCGCGCCAAGCGGTTTGGCTTGCTGGGCGCCATGATGGGCTTGGGCTTTATCTTTGGGCCGGTGTTGGGTGGTCTGCTGGGTGCCATAGACCTGCACTTGCCTTTTTATGTATCGGGCGCGCTGGCCTTGATGAATTTGGCCTATGGTTTTTTTGTGCTGCCGGAGTCGCTACCAGACGGCCGGCGCAAGCGCTTTGACTGGCGCAGCGCCAACCCGGTGACATCTTTAAGCAAGCTTGCGCAACTGCGCGGCGTTGGCCCATTGGTGGGAGTGGTGGCCTTCAGCGGGCTGGCGCAATTTGTGCTGTACACCTGCTGGGTGCTGTATGGCACTTTCAAATTTGGTTGGGGCCCGCGCGAAAGCGGCTGGTCTTTGGCTGCGGTGGGGGTGGTGGCGCTGGCGGTGCAGGGCTTTTTGCTGGGGCGCATGCTCAAGGTGATCAGCCCGCAGCGGTTGGCCATTGTGGGACTGGTGTCTTCTACGCTGGCGTACCTGCTGTGGGGTGCTGCCACCGAGGGCTGGATGATGTTTGTCGTGATCGGCGTCAACATCTTTGGCGTGACTGTGGCCACCACTGTGCAAAGCATGATCTCGTCCGCTGCAGACGGCAGCAGCCAGGGTCAGACCATGGGCGCCGTCACTTCGCTCAACAGCCTGATGGCGGTGGTGGCGCCCATGCTGGGCGCGCCACTGCTGGCCATGGTGTCGCACCTGCCGCGTGGCGACTGGCGCATCGGCGCCCCATTTTTCTTTTGTGCCGCGCTGCAGGTGGTGTCGCTGTACCTGGCCGTACTGCATCTGCGCCGCCACCGACTCCAAGTCTCTCATCATTTCTCCAACCCAACCTAAAGGATTCTTTCATGACCATCTCCATGTACCAGGCCAGCGTGCCCCGCCTTGTCAATGCCCTGAACAACCTGTCGCATGTGCTGGGCAAGGCCCAGGCCCACATCGAGGCCAAAAAGCTTGACCCCAAAACCCTCCTGGAATTTCGCTTGTTCCCCGACATGCTGCACATGACGCGTCAGGTGCAGATCGCCTCAGACACAGCCAAGGGCGTGGTGGCGCGGCTGGCTGGTATTGAGATCCCAGCCTATGAGGACAACGAGCAGAGCGTGGCCGATTTGCAGGCACGGCTGGCCAAAACCGTGGCCTTTGTGCAAAGCGTTTCTGCCGCTCAGGTTGACGGGACTGAAGACAAGGCCATCATCGTCAAGCGCGGCGACAAGGAGACTCACTACACGGGCATGCAGTTTTTGCTGGGCCATGCACTGCCCAACATCTATTTCCACTCATCCATGACCTACGCCATTTTGCGGCACTGTGGCGTCGAGATCGGCAAGCGCGATTACCTCGGCAACCCCTGACACCGGTTTTTCCGTGGCGGCAGCTAGGCGACCAGCAGCACCGCCATGAAATTGTCAGGTCTGTTTCAGCCGCGCAACCCCTTGTTTTGGCTGGCCGTGGTGCTCAATACGCTGTCGGCCACGCTGGCCTGGATTGTTCAACACCGGATGCTGGACAGCTGGGTGACCTTGCTGATTGGCGGCTTCGCCTTGGGTAACGCACTCATCGGCAGTTGGCTGGTTTGGAGACTGCTGCGGTCACACCCATCCATTTGATTTGTTCTGGTTACGCTGTCCACTGCAGGTGACAGGCGACGACTATGATTTCAACTCAAAGGTCGATTGTTTGCGGACGCTTGATTTTTTTCAAAAACGACTACGGTAGGCGGATTAGGCTTGAGCGTTGGCTCTGAACATTTGCTTTTTTTGGGATCGCATGAAAAATGTCTATGTCGTCGAATTGTCTAAAGACGTCTTGAATGAGAAAAAATTCATTAAGGCGAACCCCGGCTATGTGACGGGTATGCCTTGTGTTTATGTGGGTATGACAGGACTTGACCCCGATGTCCGCTTTGATAACCACAAGGCTGGAATCCGCTCAAACAAATACGTCACTCGGTTTGGGGTGCGCTTGATGACCGAGCTTTTTGAGCACTTGAACCCCATGCCCTATGGGGATGCGCAGTACATGGAAGTCGATCTAGGCATTCGCCTGCGAGCCCAAGGTTTTGGCGTTTGGCAAGCCTGAGTTTGACACCGGTCGATGCTGCCGTGGTCATTTGCTTGAACCATCGCCAGGTAAGGGCACAATAAAAAAGCGGGCCGAAGCCCGCTTTTTACTTTCAGATCTCGCTGAATTAGGATTTTTTGCAGAATTTCTTTTCTGCATCGGTCCACTTGTGGTTCTTGTCGCCATCAAGCTTCTTGCAGTCAGGATCAGCCGCAAAAACGTTAAAAGACAAGCCGACGAAGGCGGCAGCGATCATACCAACGAGAATTTTACGCATAGGAACTCCAATATAATTAACTTTACAAATCTGTCCTTCTGGACATCATAAGTATACACAACTGGTGCATGCAACACCCTCCTGGCGGAGGCTTCTGCAGAAACCACCCCCGCCAAATTCGGGGGTCTGACTAAAACGCATGGCCCGACGAAACGGTTGACGACGCTGGCATGGCCGAGGGCACGCAGGGAACTCTTACTCGCCGCCATTTGAGCGCTTCAGTTCAGAGTGCCGAGCGGGATCCACAAGACATTTGAAGATAATGTGGACGTGCAGTTGGCGATGCACGGAATTCGGAAAAGAGCGGATCTGGGTTTGCCTGTCAAACACGCAAGGAAAAGGCGAGTACCCACTCAAAGCCCACGTCAATGCGTATGCGGTCAATTAACCGCGCCCTTGCATGAAGCCACTGTTTGATGTGGCGTTGTCGGAGGCGGTCAGTTCGCTGGAAGCGTGATGGTCCAAGGCAACAACGCCTCGTAATCATCAGCGGTCTGGGCCTTGGGCAACGCAACCAGCAACGCACGTAGATACTTGTAGCCGTCCACTGCGTTGACAGCACAAGTTTGCATCAGTGAATACAGGTT
>RFWA01000252.1 GCA_009922295.1 Betaproteobacteria bacterium | reverse complement strand
GACGAATTGCTGGAGATAGCCCACCGCATCAAGCCCCTGGGCTGGCATGTGGTGATCTATTTTGAGGCGGTGGACCTGCCCGAGCTGTGGGACTTTTTCACCACCCTGCCCACCACCGTGGTGGTGGACCACATGGGCCGGCCGGACGTGAGCAAGCCCCTGGACGGCCCGGAGTTTGAGCTGTTTGTGAGGTTCATGCGCGAGCACCCCAATGTGTGGAGCAAGGTGAGCTGCCCCGAGCGCCTTAGCGTGACCGGCCCCAAGGCGCTAAAGGGCGAGGCCCATGCCTACCGTGATGTGCTGCCCTTTGCCCGCCGTATCGTCGAGACCTTTCCTGACCGGGTTCTGTGGGGCACCGACTGGCCGCACCCTAACCTGAAGGACCACATGCCCGACGACGGCCTGCTGGTCGACTTCATTCCGCACATTGCGGTCACGCCCGAGCTGCAACAAAAACTGCTCGTCACCAACCCCATGAGGCTGTATTGGCCAGAGGAGAATTGAATGGCACTCGATAAACCGTATCTGGACGTGCCCGGCACGACCGTTTTCGACGCTGAGCAAAGCCGTAAGGGCTACCACCTGAATCAGTTTTGCATGTCGTTATTGCAGGCTGCCAACCGCGACCGCTTCAAGGCCGATGAACGGGCCTACCTGGACCAATGGCCGATGACCGAAGACCAGAAACTGGGGGTGTTGGCGCGTGACCTGAACCGATGCATTGCGCTGGGCGGCAACATCTACTTTTTGGCCAAGATTGGCGCCACCGACGGCAAGAGCTTCCAGCAAATGGCCGGCAGCATGACGGGCATGACCGAAGACGAGTACCGCGCCATGATGGTCAGCGGTGGCCGCAGCGTCGAAGGCAACCGATTCATTGGCGAAGACGGCAACGCCCAAGCCCACCGCCAGCCGCAGGGCGCGGCCGGCAAAGCAGGACACTGAACACCATGGCACGCATTACCGCATCTGTTTTTACCTCCCACGTGCCTGCCATCGGCGCGGCGCTGGACCTGGGCAAGACGGCCGAACCCTACTGGCAGCCCCTGTTCCAGGGCTATGAGTTTTCCAAGCAGTGGATGAAAGACAACAAGCCGGACGTGATCATCTTGGTCTTTAACGACCATGCCACCGCGTTCAGTCTGGACATGATCCCCACCTTTGCCATCGGTACCGCAGCGCAGTACCAGCCAGCCGATGAGGGCTGGGGCCCGCGCCCGGTGCCGGTGGTGCAGGGCCACCCGGCATTGGCCGCGCACATTGCGCAATCCGTGATCCAGCAGGATTTTGACCTGACCATCGTCAACAAGATGGATGTGGACCACGGCCTGACCGTGCCGCTGAGCCTGATGTGTGGCCAGCCCCCGGCTGATCATTTCGCCTGGCCCTGCCCGGTGATTCCCTTTGCGGTGAACGTGGTGCAGTACCCGGTGCCCAGCGGCCAACGCTGCTTCAAGCTGGGGCAGGCCATTCGCCGCGCGGTGGAGAGTTTTGATGAAGATCTGAACGTGCACATTTGGGGCACCGGTGGCATGAGCCACCAGTTGCAGGGCCCGCGCGCCGGACTGATCAACCGGGCGTTTGACAACGCCTTTCTGGATAAGCTGATTGCCGACCCAGCGGCTGTGGCGGCCATTCCGCACATCGACTACGTGCGCGAGGCCGGCTCTGAAGGCATTGAACTCGTGATGTGGCTGATTGCCCGAGGTGCTATGAAAGATATAGCTGAAAACCCAAGCCCAGTAAGGCTTAGGCATCGTTTTTACCATGTACCGGCGTCAAACACGGCGGTCGGTCACCTGATCCTGGAGAACACGTAAATGAGCAAGCCCATCAAGGTGGCGCTGGCCGGTGCCGGTGCCTTTGGCATCAAGCACCTGGACGGCATCAAAAACATAGCCGGTGTGGAGGTGGTGTCACTGATCGGCCGAGAGCTCGACAAAACCCGTGAGGTGGCGGCCAAGTACGGCATCGGTCATGTGACGACCGATCTGACTGAGAGCCTGGCCCTGCCTGAGCTGGATGCGGTGATTTTGTGCACCCCCACCCAGATGCATGCCTCCCAGACCGTGGCCTGTTTGAAGGCCGGCAAGCATGTCCAAGTGGAAATCCCGCTGGCCGACTCCCTGGCCGGTGCGCAGGACGTGGTGGCCTGGCAGCAAAAGACCGGGCTGGTGGCCATGTGCGGCCACACCCGGCGCTTCAACCCCAGCCACCGGTTTGTGAACCAAAAAATCCGTGCCGGGCAGTTCAACATCCAGCAGCTGGATGTGCAGACCTATTTCTTCCGTCGCACCAACATGAACGCCTTGGGGCAGGCCCGCAGCTGGACCGATCACCTGCTGTGGCACCACGCTGCCCACACGGTGGACCTGTTTGCGTACCAGTGCGGCAGCCCCATCGTCAAGGCCAATGCGCTGCAGGGGCCGATCCACCTGACGCTGGGTATTGCCATGGACATGAGCATCCAGCTGCAGGCCGCCAATGGCGCCATCTGCACGCTCAGCCTGAGCTTCAACAATGACGGCCCCTTGGGCACCTTCTTTCGCTACATCGGCGACAGTGCCACCTACCTGGCCCGATACGACGACCTGTACACGGGCAAGGACGAAAAAATTGACGTCAGCCAGGTGGCGGTGAGCATGAACGGCATTGAGCTGCAAGACCGCGAGTTTTTCGCCGCCATCCGCGAAGGCCGCGAGCCCAACAGCAGCGTGGCCCAGGTGCTGGCCTGCTATGAGGTGCTGCAGGGGCTGGAGCGCCAGTTAGCTGGCGGCTGAGTCGGCCGGGGGCGTAGGGCGTTCACCACCTCCCCCGCTCAGTCTGCCCAGGGCAACACCGGGTGAAACAGCGTGTGTGGCGGTGGGTTGCCGAAGGCGCGTTGCTGGTGGCTGGCCATCAGGGTGTTGAACTGGCGGTTGGCCTCAAGCTGTAGCGCGGGCAGGTCCACCCCCGTCACGGCAAAGTCTTCCATCACGCAGCGGCCGGCGATGTAGCTGGCGCGGCAGTCGGTACCGCGCCCGGCCAGCAGCAGGTTTTTCAGCGGGTCAAAAAACGGACCCAGGTGCGGCTGGCTCAGGTCAAACACCACAATGTCGGCCTGCGCGCCGGGCGCAAGCCGGCCCAGGTCGTCTCGTCCCAGCGCAGCAGCGCCGCCCAGGGTGGCAGAGTGGTACAGGTCGGCGATGGTAGTCTGGCTGGCGTTGCCTTCCATGACGCGCGCCAGGTACAGGCCAATCTGCATGTTGTGCAACAGGTCGGGTGGCCATGTGTCAGTGCCCAGGCCGAGCCGGATGCCGGCTGCCCGGTATTTGCCAAACGAGTCCAGCGCCTCGCCGCTGCGTGCAAATACCGCCGGGCAGTGCGCATGCGGCAGGATGGCGCGCGGCGTCAGCAGGCCGAGTTGCTCCAGCCAGCCCAGCGGTGTGGTGCCGCGCAACTGCCGCACGAGATCAAACTCATACAGCGATTGGCAGCAGTGCAGGCGCACCGGTGCATTCAGCTCGCGGCTGGCGGCGGCGGTGCGTGCCAGCAGGGCCGGCGTGCAGGTTTCGATACGGTCGGGCGCCAGCATGCCGCGCACCAAGTCGCCGTGGGTGCCGTGAAAATCCTCTATGAAGCGGATCGCCTGCGCAAGCCCTGTCAGGCCGCGCTGCTCGTCCCAATGCTGGGCCAGAGAGCGGTCTGGTCGCACATAGGTCATGCCGCTCATGTAGCAGGGGCCCAGGTAGGCGCGCAGGCCCAGTTCGCCCGCAATGCTGGCGGCGGTGGCCATCTCCTCGTAGGTCTCGGCCCAGGCGCGGTAATACATCGAGGTGATGGGCAGCGCGGTGGTGATGCCGTTGCGAATCAGCTGGGTAAAGGCATAGCGCACCTTGAGGGCCTCTTGCTCTGCGGTGTAGGCCTCACGGGGACCCTGGCGCAGGTAATCCTCAGACCACAGCCGCCCCATCTCCAGCTTGCTGCCGTTGTCTACCGTCAACACACCTGAATCCAGGTCGCCCAGCGCGTCCAGGTCGATCAAGCCCGGGCTGATCAGCGCTTGGCCGTAGTCGACCGTCTGATCCACGTGGCCGGGAAAGTGCTGCCCAACAAACTCGATGGTGTTGCCCGAGAACACCACCTCTGCGTCGCGCCAAAGCACCTGCGCGCCAGCCTGGTGGCCGACCACAAAGGCGGCCCTCAGCCGGGTGCGCAGGCCGCTTGGCATGGGGCTCAGGCCGGGCTAGTGACAAATGCGCCGTCGCGCGCCACGATGCGGCCATTGCTGATCACCGTACGCTGCAAGCTGCGACTCACCACCGCTTCGGCCAGGTTTTCGGCCGGCAG
>RFWA01000251.1 GCA_009922295.1 Betaproteobacteria bacterium | reverse complement strand
ATGAGAAGAGGTCAATATGTACGCGGTCATAAAAACCGGTGGCAAGCAATACAGAGTTGCTGCTGGTGAAAAAATTAAAGTAGAACAGATTGCTGCGGACGTAGGCCAAGAAATCGTATTCGACCAGGTTCTGGCTGTCGGCAACGGCGCTGAACTGAAAGTGGGTACGCCCTTGGTGTCCGGCGCAACAGTGAGTGTCACAGTCTTGGCACACGGCAAGCACGACAAGGTCAGCATCTTCAAGATGCGTCGTCGCAAGCACTACCAAAAACGGCAGGGTCATCGTCAACAGTTCACTGAACTGCTGATCGGCGCCATTGCGGCATAAGGGGAACAGGTCATGGCACAGAAAAAAGGCGGCGGCTCTACGCGAAACGGGCGTGATTCCAAGCCCAAGATGCTCGGTGTGAAGGCATTTGGTGGGGAGTCGGTCAGCGCTGGCGCCATCATCGTGCGCCAACGGGGCACCAAGTTCCACCCTGGCGTGAATGTCGGTATCGGCAAGGACCACACTCTGTTTGCACTGGTGGACGGCCATGTGGCGTTTGCCGTCAAAGGCGCGCTCAACAAGCACACGGTGAGCATCACCACAGCCTGAGCTGCGGTAAGTTCACCTGAGAGACCCTGCGCGCTGCGCGGGGTTTTTCGTTTATAAAGCCTGAAATCATGAAGTTCGTTGACGAAGCCTATATTGACATCTCGGCTGGAGATGGCGGGGCCGGTTGCGTCTCGTTCCGGCATGAGAAATACAAGGAATTTGGCGGCCCCAATGGCGGGGACGGCGGTCGTGGCGGCCACGTTTTTGCGGTGGCTGACCCCAACCTGAACACGCTGGTCGATTACCGTTTTTCACGCCGGCACGATGCCAAGCGCGGTGAGCACGGCATGGGCTCAGATATGTTTGGCGCGGCCGGCGACGACATCACGCTCAAAATGCCGGTGGGCACCATCATCTCCGATGCGGAAACCGGCGAGGTGCTGTTCGAGCTGCTGACGCCGGGTGAGGTGATCACCATTGCCAAGGGTGGTGATGGCGGTTTTGGCAATATGCGCTTCAAAAGCGCGATCAACCGGGCGCCGCGCCAAAAAACACCGGGTTGGCCCGGTGACAAAAAAAATCTCAAGCTCGAGCTCAAGGTGCTCGCCGACGTCGGCCTGCTGGGCATGCCCAATGCTGGTAAATCGACACTGATCACCGCCATCTCCAACGCGCGACCCCGCATTGCCGACTACCCTTTCACCACCCTGCACCCCAACCTCGGGGTGGTGCGGGTTGGGCCAGAGCAAAGCTTTGTGGTGGCTGACCTGCCGGGCCTGATTGAGGGCGCCTCGGAGGGCGCTGGCCTTGGGCACCTGTTTCTTCGGCATCTGCAACGCACCCGATTGCTGCTGCACGTGGTTGATATGGCGCCGTTTGACGAGGGCGTGGATACGGTAGCGCAGGCTAAGGCCATCGTCAATGAGCTCAAAAAATACGACCCGGCGCTGCATCAAAAGCCGCGTTGGCTGGTGTTGAACAAGCTCGACATGATTCCGCTGGAGCAACGGGCCGAGGTGGTGAAAGACTTCGTCAAACGCTTTAAGTTCAAGGGACCGGTGTTCGAGATCTCAGCCTTGACACGTGAAGGCTGCGAGGCCTTGATCAAGACGGTTTACAAGCACATCAAGGCGCAACAGGCAGCTGAGCTGGTACCAGTGGAGGTCGACCCGCGTTTTGCGGTGGACGGCGCATAATTCAATTGCTATTTATCTTGTAGCTACAACGCCATGATTCACGGGGCTTGGGACTAGAAATGACCACGGACATCGCCTCTACGGTACTGCGCGATGCACGCCGCATTGTGGTCAAGGTTGGCTCCAGTCTGGTCACCAATGACGGGCGCGGCCTGGACGAGGCCGCCATTGGCGAGTGGTGCCGTCAGCTGTCCTTGTTGGTGCGGGGAGGTCGTGAGCTGATCATGGTGTCAAGCGGCGCTATTGCCGAGGGCATGAAACGCCTGGGCTGGCGCACCCGTCCGAGCGAAATTCATGAACTGCAGGCTGCAGCGGCAGTGGGCCAGATGGGACTGGCTCAGATGTATGAGACCAAGTTGCGTGAACATGGTTTGGGCAGCGCCCAGGTGCTGCTGACCCATGCTGACCTTGCGGACCGCGAGCGTTACCTGAATGCCCGCTCGACCCTCTTGACCCTGCTCAGGCTGGGCGTAGTGCCGGTGATCAATGAAAACGACACTGTGGTCACCGACGAAATCAAGTTTGGCGACAACGACACCTTGGGCGCGCTGGTGGCCAATCTGGTCGAGGCCGATGCCTTGGTGATCCTGACCGATCAGAACGGGCTGTTCACCGCCGACCCACGACGTGATCCGACGGCCAGCTTTGTGCATCAGGCCAAGGCCGGTGACCCGGCACTGGAAGCCATGGCCGGTGGCGCCGGCTCCAGCCTGGGTCGGGGCGGCATGATCACCAAGATTTTGGCGGCCAAACGTGCGGCCGGCTCGGGCGCCTCTACCGTGATCGCCTGGGGCCGTGAACCGGACGCGCTGTTGCGTCTGACGCAGGGCGAATCGATCGGCACCCTGTTGATCGCACCCACGCAGAAAAATCAGGCGCGCAAGCAATGGATGGCTGATCACCTCCAATTGCGTGGCGCGGTCACGGTGGACGCCGGCGCGGTGCACCAATTGCGCGCCGGTGGCAAAAGCCTGCTGCCGATTGGCATGACGGCGGTGGAGGGCGATTTTTCGCGTGGCGATGTGATCGCCGTGCGAGACCCTGAGGGGCTGGAGATCGCCCGTGGCCTGGCCAATTACGCCAGCACAGAAGCCAGGCTGATTTGCCGCAAACCCTCGGGAGAATTCGAAAAGCTGCTGGGCTACGCCGCTGAGCCAGAAATGGTGCACCGCGACAACATGGTGCTCACGCGCTGAGCAGGCTGACCCGACCGCCTGGCCCTATGGGGCGGTCAGGTCGGGGTAAAACCGTCACCCATCGGGGTATAGCTGCCGCCGGGCGGCAGCGTGATGGGACCGTCGAGCGGTTCGACTTCGAGGTCGCCAGCTTGGTCCGGCCCGCGCCGGTCTTGCCGCATAAAACGCAATCGCTGGTCGTTCCGCGGCAGGTAGCGCGCGAGTTCGGTCAAGGCCATCTCGTACACGCCGCGTTTGAACTCAACGACGGCCTCTAGTGGCACCCAATAGTCGTTCCAGCGCCACGCATCGAACTCGGGGTGTTCAGTCGCGCGCAGGTTTAAATCCCAGTCGTGTCCGACCAGTTGAAGCAAAAACCAGATTTGCTTCTGGCCCTTGTAATGACCACGCGCATCGCGGCGGATATATCGGTCTGGCACCTCATAGCGCAACCAGTCACGGGTGCGGGCCACAATGCGAACATGCTCCCGCTGAAGCCCCACTTCTTCATGCAGTTCACGGATCATGGCTTGCTCAGGGGTTTCCCCCCGATCAATACCACCCTGCGGAAACTGCCAAGAGTGCGTTCGTATTCGCTTGCCCCAGAACACCTGGTTCTTCTGGTTGAGCAGGACGATGCCGACATTGGGGCGAAAGCCGTCCCGGTCAAGCATAATCAAACCTCAAATTTTTAACTGTCTCCATTATGCACAGCACGCGCGATGCAGCAAGAGGAACAGCCCTTAGACGATTGCGATTACCCTGCCATGAAAGCCTCCCAGTTCTTTATCTCCACCCAGAAGGAAGCGCCGACCGACGCTGAGGTAGTCAGCCACAAACTGATGATGCGCGCAGGCATGATCAAAAAACTGGGCGCCGGCATTTACAGCCTGATGCCGCTGGGCCTGCGCGTGGTGCGCAAGGTGGAGGCCATCGTGCGCGAGGAAATGAACCGCGCAGGCGCGGTGGAGTTGGCCATGCCGGTGGTGCAACCGGCCGAGCTGTGGCAAGAGACCGGCCGCTTTGCCAAGATGGGACCGGAGCTGCTGCGCATCAAGGACCGGCACGATCGCGACTTTGTGGTGCAGCCCACCAGTGAAGAGGTGGTGACAGACATCGCGCGCCAGGAAATCCGCAGCTACAAGCAACTGCCGCGCAATTTTTACCAGATTCAGACCAAGTTCCGTGACGAGCGCCGCCCACGCTTCGGCCTGATGCGCGGCCGTGAGTTCATCATGAAGGACGCTTATAGCTTTGACCGCGACCAGGCCAGCGCCAAGACCAGCTACCAGGTGATGGCCCAAGCCTACCGGCGCATTTTTGACCGATTTGGCCTGACCTACCGTGCTGTAGCAGCCGACAGCGGCGCCATCGGCGGCGACCTGAGCGAAGAGTTCCAGGTGATTGCCGCCACGGGTGAAGACGCTATTGTGTTTTG
>RFWA01000026.1 GCA_009922295.1 Betaproteobacteria bacterium | reverse complement strand
GGATCACCGTGGAGCTCGCCACCCAAAGCTTCAACAATCGCACCTAGACGAAGGGCCACACGTCAAACGCCTTGCGCGCCCTTATTTGGCAGCAGCCGCATTCAGAACTTTGATGACCTTCTCTGTGATGTCATGCTTGGGATTGACATAAACCGCCTCCTGCAAAATCAGATCGTATTTTTCGGCTTCCGCCACCTGCTTAACCACCTTGTTGGCGCGCTCAAGCACCTGCTGCAACTCTTCATTTTTCCGGGCATTGAGGTCTTCCTGAAATTCTCGGCGCTTGCGCTGGAAATCCCGATCCTGATCGACCAGTTGTTTTTGCCGGTTGGCGCGTTGACTTTCTGACAGCGTGGGTGCTTCCCGCTCCAATCTCTCGGCTCCCGACTTCAAGCTTGCACCCTGATCGACCAAGTCCTTCTCCCGCTTGGAGAACTCCTGCTCCAACTTGGTCTGGGCCACCTTGGCGGTGGCCGCCTCCTTGAAGATTCGGTCAGTACTGACAAAGCCGATGCGGAACTCCTGCGCGTGGGCCAGAAGAACAGCTGTGCTCAAGAAGCCCGCCACACCAATTCGTTGCAGGAGATGATTCATTAGAAGCTTGATCCGATCTGAAATTGCACACTTTGCATTTTATCCCCTTCATAATTCTTGATGGGCCAGGAAAATGCCAGGCGCAGGGGCCCCACCGGCGAAAGCCAACTGATACCCACACCCGTTGACGATCGCAAATCGTTTGCCGTGGCGTTCGACGCCAGACCGCCGTCGGGACCGGCAATGCTGCCGACATCGACAAAACCATACAAGCGCACTGTCCTGTCGTTACCGGCACCAGGAAGTGGGGCTAACAACTCAGCATTCAGGTTAACTTTACGCGTACCGCCCACTACCGCACCATTCACGTCTCGGGGTCCAAGGCTCCCCTGCTCAAAGCCGCGAACTGTACCAAGGCCACCACCATAAAAATTCTTAAATACAGGGTATGCCCGATCGCCAACGGTTACCCCAAATCCCACTTCACCGTTCACTGCCACGGTCAACTGCTTGTTGAGAGGAAAATACTCTTGGTACTGATACGACGTCCGGAGATACCGAGCATCACCGGCAACCGACCACTCGGCGTTGGCGCGCTGCAAACGCCCCGAATTTGGCGCCAAAGAACTGTCGCGGCGGTCGCGCGACCAACCCAGTGTCAAGGGCATCGCACTGCTGTCATATCCAAATTGGTTGGCATAGTCGAGGTAGGACGTTGGCAAAGACGTACCTGGCACGATGCTGGTATTCTCCACGCCAGCGCCGAAATAAACCGTGTCGCTTTCCGTCAAGGGCACGCCAAACCTGGCACTGCCACCTGACGTGATTAACTTGTAATAGCTTTGATCTTCATAGGGGCTGAAGGTCTTGTAGTAAAGACTCAACGTCCGAGACACGCCGTCAGCTGTGAAATAAGGATCGGTGGTATTGAAATCAAGCACCCTATTTATCTTACTCGTGTTCAGTTGGACCCCCAATGAGTTACCCGACCCGAACGCATTTTCCTGCTTGATGGCAAAGGACAGCCCTAGGCCGTCGCCACTGGAAAAGCCAGCACCTAAGCTCAGGCTACCTGTGGGTTTTTCTACGACCTCAAAAGTCAGGTCCACTTGATCTGGAGAACCAGGAACTTCCTGCGTATCGACAGCGACGGAAGCGAAATACCCAAGTCTATCAACCCGATCCCGCGAAAGCTTAATCTTGTCACCGTCATACCAAGACGCCTCCAACTGCCTAAGCTCTCGGCGTATCACCACATCGCGCGAACGGGTGTTGCCCGCAATGTTGATTTTTCGCACATAAGCCCGACGTGAGGGGTCAGCTTGCAGGGTAATAGCCACCCGGTTACTCCCACGGTCTATGTCAGGCCGGGCCTCAACCCGGGCAAAGGCAAAACCAAAATTCCCAAAATAGTCAATGAAGGCCTTGGTTGTCTTGGCGACGTCATCGGCGTTATAAGGCTGACCAGGCCGAATGGAAACCAGTGACTTGAATTCGTCATCCCGCCCCAGGAAATTACCCTCTAGCTTGACGCCGCTCACATCAAAACGCTCGCCCTCGGCGACGTTGATGGTGATCGCGATGTCGGCCTTGTTGGGAAGTATCGACACCTGCGTGGACTCAATTTTGAATTCAAGGTAGCCACGCGTTAAGTAGTAGGAGCGCAGGGTCTCAATGTCAGCGTTAAGTTTGGCACGCGAGTACCGGTTCGATTTGGTATACCAACTCAACCAGCCTCCGGTATCCAGATCAAACAAACTTCGCAAGGTTGATTGAGAAAAAGCTTTATTTCCAACCAACTGGATCTCACTGATTTTTGCCGTGTCACCCTCATTGACTGTGAAAGTCAGGTTGACGCGGTTGCGCTCGGTGGGGGTGACGGTCGTCACCACCTCTGCGGCGTAGAGGCTACGGTTGATGTACTGCCGTTTGAGCTCCTGCTCGGCACGATCCAGCTGCGCCTTATCAAAGGGCCGGCCATCGGCCAGACCGACGTCGCGAAGTGCCTTTCGGAGAACATCTTTGTCGAATTCCTTCGTCCCGATAAAGTCCAAGGCAGCAATCGTCGGACGCTCTTCGACAATAAGTACCAAAACTTCGCCGCTAACCTCGACACGAACATCTTTAAACAGTCCCAGAGCAAACAAGGATCGAATGGCTGCGGACCCTTTTTCGTCGCTGTAGACATCACCAACTTGGATGGGAATTGAGACAAAAACCGTTCCTGGCTCCACCCGTTGCAGACCTTCAATTCGGATGTCCCTCACTTTGAAGGGTGTGACTGCCCACGCCGTAACTGCGCCGCCCAAGGCCATCATCACCAACAGAAGCCAGGCACGAACACGTAAGTGATTGATTAGCATTTTTTGTTTTCAGTCGAACAGTCGAACGATATCGTTATACAGGGCGACACAAGTCATCAAGGCAAGCGCAGCCCCGCCGACGCGCTGCAGGCGTACCATCCAAAGCTCGGACACCGCTCGGCGCGTTACCCCCTCCCAAAGATAATACATCAGGTGGCCACCATCCAGGATAGGCAGAGGAAGCAGATTAAGAACCCCCAGACTGACGCTGATCAGAGCCAAAAACAAAAGGTACTGAGTCAGGCCCATATTGGCGGACTTACCTGCGTAGTCCGCCACGGTCACGGGTCCACTCAGGTTTTTCAACGAGGCTTGCCCTACGAGCATCTTACCGATCATGCTCAGAGTCAATGACGACACCTCCCAAGTGCGTTGGGCGCCCCGCCACAACCCGTCCAAGGGGCCATACCGAACAGCCACCAGTTCGGGCGCAGCGCCCACCATTGCCCCAATTCGGGCGACTCGGACATCCCCCTCATCACGAGCCTCAGGTACCACCACCAGCGTCAATGGTTGACCAACCCGCAGCACTGTCCAGTCGGCTGCAACACCCTTACCCTCTTGGAGCGAATTTCGCACAACCCGCCTTAGTTGCTGGCCGTCAATGATGGGAGTGGACCCCACCTGCCGGACCATATCACCCTTTTGAAGTCCGGCACGTTCAGCAGCATGCCCGGCAATCAGATCGCCAATAAGGGGCAATGTGAAGGGTCCATTCAAACCAATTTGACGCAGCAGTTCCGAATCCACGTCGCGATGATTCAAGCTACTCAGCCTGAGCAAGATCTCTCGCCCCGTCCCATGGCCCTCACCCTGCACCAGCAGACGCACGTCTTGTTGATCCAGCGCATTTCGCGTCAAAGTCCATCGAAGCATTTCGAATGAGTCGACGGCTTCCCAACTCCCGCCGTCCACAGCCACACTCAGCACGCGTTCCTGGCCCAGCAGGCCAGCCCGGGCAGCGAGCGATTCAGGCTCTGGACTTGCCAGCACTGCCGCTGGCATCTGTGTGCCGGACCAGTTAACGATCGCGTACAGCAGAACCGCCAGCAGCAAATTTGCGGCCGGCCCTGCGGCAACAATAGCGGCACGAGAAAGCAAAGGCTTGGTATCGAATGCGAGGTGCTTTTCGCCCTCCTCCACCGGCGATTCCCGCCCATCAAGCATTCGAACATAGCCGCCTAATGGAAGCACGGCGATGACAAATTCGGTCGAGGAACCCTGGGGCTGCCAACGCCACAGGGTCTTACCAAAACCGATGGAAAAGCGCAAGACTTTGACGCCACAAGCCACGGCCATCCGGTAATGTCCGTATTCATGGACGGTAATCAGCAAGGCCAAGGCCGTCAAAAAAGCAAATAAAGTGAGCATTGGAAATTCGCTGAGGCCGTCAGATACCAAGTCTTCGGACCATATCCTTAGCTTTTTCACGGGACCTGGCATCAAGCGCCAAAAGATCCTCCAGAGATTGAGGCGCTATCGTCACCACCGACTCTAGCGTGTCGAGGTTGACCGCATGGATCTGGTCAAAGCGGATCTTACCCAACAAAAAGGCCTCGACCGCTACTTCATTAGCGGCATTCAACACCGCAGTGGATCCTGCCGGCCCCTTCAGCACGTGCCACGCGAGTTTTAACCCGGGGAAGCGTTGTTCATGACCATGACTGTCCATGGCTTCAAAAGTCAAATCCCCCATGTTACGGAAGTCGAGTGCAGCAGCGCCCGAAGCCATTCTGTTTGGCCACGCCAGACCATAGGCGATCGGCACTTTCATATCGGGCGTGCCCAACTGCGCCACAACTGAGTGATCCGAGTACTGCACCATGGAATGGATCACGCTTTGCGGGTGTATGACAACTTCAATTTGCTCTGGTCTGGCGCCAAACAGGAAATGCGCTTCTATCACCTCCAGCGCCTTGTTCATCATGGTTGCCGAATCAACAGAAATCTTCCGGCCCATGACCCAATTAGGGTGTGCACAAGCCTGTTCCGGTGTAACGTCTCGCAAAGTTGACGGGGCTCGCTTGCGAAACGGCCCGCCAGACGCGGTCAATATGATCTTGTCGATCCGCTCAGCCCATACCGAAGGATCATCAGGCAATGACTGAAACACGGCGGAGTGCTCACTATCGATCGGCAATAGCTTGGCGCCCCCTTTTTGGACCGCCTGCAAAAAATAGTCGCCGCCGACCACCAAGGCCTCTTTGTTAGCTAACAAAAGTCGCTTACCGGCCCGGGCTGCAGCAAGGCAGGACGCGAGGCCAGCGGCGCCCACGATGGCGGCCATGACAATATCAACCAATTCATCCGAAGCCACCTTGGCGATCGCGTCCGCACCCCAGAGAACACGGGTTGGCAAACCAAGCGCCTTGCACTGATGAGCTAACTCCACGCCATGTGGCTCACTGGCCATGACTGCAAAAACCGGTCGATATTGCACGCACTGTTGCAGCATGACAGCCACTCGAGTCGACGCACTCAACGCAAAGACCTCGAAACGATCAGGATGACGAGCTATCACCTCAAGGGTGTTGACTCCGATCGATCCCGTCGAACCCAATATCGCAACGCGTTTTATGATGTGGTGTGTCAAGGCAACCATCCAGAATTTCAGTATGCAAACAGCATCATGGCGAGCGGCATAGCCGGCAACAGTGCATCCAGGCGATCCAGCACGCCACCGTGCCCAGGCAGCAGACCGCTGCTGTCCTTTACCCCGGCGCTGCGTTTCACCAGGGACTCAAGCAGATCACCCACCACACTCATAGCCGCCAAAAAAACCACGCCGACGATCAGCATCGGCAGCCCTCGTTGCGACAAATGGGTGTAGATGCTCGGCACACTGAGAGCCCATTGGCTATCCACCCATCGCCAGAGCAGCGCGACCATCAAAACGCCAGCCAAGCCACCCCAGACCCCCTCCCAAGTTTTACCAGGGCTGATAGACGGGGCCAGTTTTCCAGTCGTAAATCGACCACCCAGCCTCCGTCCGGAGAAATAAGCGGATATGTCAGCAACCCACACCAGGCCCAGAATCGAAAGCAAAAAATTGGCGCCAATCATGCGCGCCTGAGCAGCAGCGAGCCATGCCAGCCACAACACAGCAATGCCCATGCCCAGCCTCAGCCTACGGTCAAGTGTGGACCAAGCTCCAATACCCCCGCGCAATAACCAACCACCACCCAGTATCCATGCTACGCCCGCCAGCAACCAGAGCAAGGGGAGTTGCTGGTTTAGCCAACCCAGGGCCCAACTGATCAGGCAGAGGCCTGAGCAACCCAGCGCCACTGACACCGCCGCAGCTTGGCGATAGCCATTGAGTCGAGCCCACTCCCATGCGCCTGCTGAAATCAAAAGCAGCATCAAGCCACAAAACGGATTGGGATCATGCCAAAAAAGAGCCGGTAGAAAACATACTAGCAGCGCCAAGGCAGTGACAATCCGCTGCTTCAGCATCGCGGTAATTGCCATGGAAAATGGCCCATACAGACCGACCCCACTGCGCCGGTAATTGCCGTGCTTCTTATCGGCAAGAAATAAAAGCGCATGGGTCCAGACCAAGGCGGTCAGACCGCCATGATGTCCTGCTCTTTGGCGGCAACCAGCTGATCAATGGCACTGATGTGTCGATCTGTGACCTTCTGAATCTCTGCCTCGGAACGCTTTTGGTCATCCTCAGAAGCCAGCTTGTCCTTGACCGCTTTTTTTACAGCATCGTTGGCGTCGCGCCGCAGATTGCGGACCGCCACCTTGGCACCTTCGCCCTCACCACGTACCACCTTGGTCAGCTCCTTTCGGCGCTCCTCGGACATGGCCGGCATCGGAACGCGAATCAGATCACCCATAGAGGACGGATTAAGCCCAAGATCGCTGTCGCGAATAGCCTTCTCGATTTTGGCGCCCAGACCTTTTTCCCAAGGTTGAACGCTGATCGTACGAGCATCCAAAAGAGACACATTTGCCACTTGGCTAACAGGCACCAAAGCCCCGTAGTAATCCACCTGAACAGTATCAAGTAGGGCCGGATTAGCCCTTCCGGTTCGGATCTTCATCAGGTTGTTTTTGAATGCGGCGATGGTTTGATCCATCTTGGCTTCGGTATTTCGCTTGATGTCTGCAATTGGCATTTCTAATTCCTTGCGCTGCGCGCCATGGCTGGCATGTCGGACGCCAGCATTTTGACACGTTCAAGCATGCACAAGCGTGCCCTCATCTTGCCCCATGACCACTCGCTTGAGGGCACCATGCTTGAATATTGAAAACACCTTGATGGGAAGCTTTTGGTCGCGGCACAGGGCGAAGGCGGTAGCATCCATGATGCCCAAATTCTGTGCCATTGCCTCATCAAACGATAGACTACGGTAGCGCGTTGCTGAAGGATCTTTTTTAGGGTCTGCGGTATAGACGCCATCAACTTTGGTGGCTTTCAACACCACTTCAGCGCCAATTTCAGCTCCTCGCAGGGCAGCAGCAGTGTCGGTCGTAAAAAAGGGATTGCCTGTCCCCGCCGCAAAAATGACCACCTTGCCCTCTTCAAGATACTGGAGCGCCTTCGGTCGCACATAGGGCTCCACCACCTGTTCAATCGCAATGGCGGACATCACGCGCGCAGTCAAACCAGCCTTATTCATCGTATCCCCCAAGGCCAGTGCGTTCATGACCGTTGCCAACATCCCCATGTAGTCAGCAGTTGCCCGGTCCATCCCCACAGATCCGCCGGCCACCCCACGGAAAATATTGCCGCCACCAATCACTACCGCAACCTCGACCCCAAGACGGGTGACTTCTGCAATTTCATCCACCATCCGGACTATGGTGTCACGGTTGATGCCAAACTGGTCTTCGCCCATCAGGGCTTCTCCCGAAAGCTTGAGCAAAATCCGCCTATGCGCTGGTTTGGCACTTGTCATGTCAGTCTCTTGGTGAAGTTGCTTCGGGGCTCAATCTTGGCAATGTCCACCCGCGCTGATGTGCGACTGGACAGTGTTGCCACCACGGAGATCAGGCCGATTGCTTGGCGGCAGCCACCTGAGCAGCTACTTCGGCGGCGAAGTCATCAACTTTTTTCTCAATGCCTTCGCCAACCACGTATAAAGTGAACGCCTTGACGGTAGTGCCCGTGGCCTTCAACATTTGCTCAACCGTCTGCTTGTCATTTTTAACAAAAGGCTGGTTAAACAGAGACACTTCCTTCAGGTATTTCTGTACGCCACCCTCGATGCGCTTAGCAACTATCTCTGCTGACTGCACAGGCTTGCCAGCGGCTGTCGCTGTGGCCGCATCTTCAGCTGCTTTAGCCGCTGCGACCGAGCGCTCGCGCGCCACCAAGTCAGCCGGAACATCTTGACTGGAGAGTGCCACTGGTTTCATCGCAGCCACATGCATCGCCACGTCTTTGGCAGCTGCCTCGCCACCAGCGAATTCCACCACCACCCCGATGCGCGTGCCATGCAGGTAAGACGCCAATTGATTGCCAGAAGCGAAACGCTTGAACCGCCGGAAACTCATGTTCTCGCCAATTTTGCCAATCAGGCCCTTGCGGACGTCTTCAAGCGTTGGACCAAAACCGTCTTGAGCGTAAGACAGTTGGCTCAGCGCAGCAACGTCTGACGGATCGTATTTGACCACCAAGGCTGCAGCGGCATTGGCCAATGCCAGGAAGCTGTCGTTTTTCGTTACGAAATCAGTCTCACAATTGACCTCAAGCAGTGCCCCCATGCCCTGATCCATGTTGCAGACGACAACGCCCTCTGCGGTGATCCGCCCTGCAGCCTTGCCCGCCTTGCTTCCTAACTTAACGCGCAGCAACTCTTCAGCCTTGGCCATATCGCCTTCAGCCTCGGTCAGGGCACGTTTGCACTCCATCATTGGCGCGTCCGTCTTCCCGCGAAGTTCAGCGACCATACTTGCAGTAATTGCAGCCATTTTTCTCTCCATCATCGATTGGGGTAATACAAAAAATCAAAAAAAGGGGGCAATGAAGCCCCCCTTGAAGCGGGGTTGGAAAGAGCTCAGGCGGAGACCTCATTCACTTCGACGAATTCATCCGCGCTCTCGGCTACAACAGCTTTGACGAGGTCATCAACAACATTCGATCGCCCTTCAATAATGGCATCCGCAATGCCACGTGCGTACAGGGTAACAGCCTTGGATGAGTCGTCATTGCCAGGAATCACATAGTCAATGCCTTCCGGCGAGTGATTGGAGTCCACCACAGCGATCAAAGGGATACCCAATTTTTTAGCCTCTGCTATCGCGATTTTGTGGTAACCGACATCAATCACAAATATGGCGTCGGGCAAAACGGCCATATCTTGAATACCGCCAATGTCCTTCTCTAACTTGTCCAGTTCCCGAGCAAACATCAGTTGCTCTTTTTTACTCATGGCGTCCAACCCAGCCTCTTGCTGAATTTTCATGTCCTTAAGCCGCTTGATCGATGTCTTGACGGTCTTGAAATTCGTCAGCATACCTCCGAGCCAACGCTGATCTACAAAAGGCACGCCAGCACGTTGCGCTTCCTGGGCAACAGTCTCGCGCGCCTGGCGCTTTGTACCGACCATCAACACCGTTCCGCGTTTGGCAGAAATTTGCCGCGCAAATTTTGCAGCCTCCTGAAACATTGGCAAGGATTTTTCAAGATTGATGATATGAATTTTGTTGCGATGCCCAAAAATGAACGGTGCCATTTTGGGGTTCCAGAAGCGAGTTTGGTGTCCAAAGTGAACTCCAGCTTCGAGCATTTCGCGCATAGTGACTGACATGTCTAACTCCAAAGGTTCGGTCTAAAATCCAGCTTGTTATTCCATGAACACCGCAGACGTTTACGTCCACCTCAGTCACGAAGCACCTTGTGTAAGCTGGTTTGATTATTTGTGAGCTAAGAATCACGTATGGACATCAGCTCAACCGGTCGAGTATAACAGCCGAACAGCCAGTCCAGACGCCAACTAGGCTTGCGGCAACCCCTAGATGAGTGACTTCCCCTCTCGGAACAGCATGGTGTGATGGCTTATTGCGCCTCGACACAGGTTTCACTAAAGCCGATCGATACTCCAATGAAGCGCCCTTCACAGGTCACTGTCGCGGCCTGGCAGATAGGGTTTGGCTTCGGACGCTCGGCATCTACTTTGGATCATCGGGGGCGCTGCCGGCATGACTGGCGGGGCTTATCTGACGGTTGGCGTATTGCAGCCTGAATTGATGCGCAAGTCGCCGGCTCGCTGGAATATGTCGAAACAACGATCGTTTTCGGCTGCGGAGGTGGACCCGCGATCGCCAATTGGCTGCCTAAGTTGCTGGCCTCCGGCCACCGACTCGTGATTGATTCCGACGGCATAAAACCCCTTTTGCAGGCTCAAGCGTCACGATTCGCCGTGCGAATGCGGTTCGACCGAGGCCAATTAACCGTGTTGACACCGCTTACCCTTGAAGCTTCGCGGTTTCCGGGTACCAGTACGGTCAAGGTTCGGCTAGCCGCGCGGAGTATCTATACGGCTAAGTAGCCGACGACTGGCCGATGCACTCAGCTCTTACCGCAGGATCTCTTAGCAGGCCTTATCTGCTCTGATCCCAGACTCAGCGCTTAGCCTTGCGGCTGCTCTTGGGACTCGCAGCGCCCTTTCCTGGCTTGGTAGCACCGGCCCTTGACTTGTCACCGCGTGGCAGTGGTTCGGCGATTCGAGCTCTGCGCCGTTTGGTCGGAATGTCTATGTTCAGATTATCAGACTCCCCCAACAAAGCAGCATCGCGAAATACGGACTTTTCCTTGACGGACTTGGCGTTGAGGCCATCACTTTCATGAACCAGACGGAAATCAATTCGACGTCCGTCAAGGTCCACTCGGCTCACTTGCACTCGGACCCTTGACCCTATGGCATAGCGCATACCGGTTCGCTCACCGCGAAGTTCCTGACGAGCATCGTCAAAACGATAGTACTCGCCACCAAGTTCCGTGATGTGAACCAAGCCTTCCACGTACATCGCGTCCAGTGTCACGAAGATACCAAAACTGGTCACGGCGCTGACGACCCCACCATACTCTTCCCCCAGGTGTTCGCGCATGTATTTGCACTTGAGCCAAGCTTCAACGTCACGGCTCGCCTCGTCAGCCCGTCGTTCATTGGCGCTGCAATGCATCCCCGCAGCCTGCCAAGCCTGATTTTCGAGACTGATTTTTTTAGGTTTATGGCCTGGATCAGCAGCTTTCAACGCCATACTTTTTTCCAACCGCCTTGCCAACTTGGCATGGGCTTCGCCTGGTATTGGCAAGATGGGCAACTGATACCGGCTCTTTGCCAGAATTGCCTTGATCACGCGATGCACCAGCAAGTCCGGGTAGCGGCGTATCGGGCTGGTGAAATGGCTGTAAGCGTCAAATGCCAAACCAAAATGGCCACTGTTAATGGGTGTATAGATGGCCTGCTGCATGGAACGTAGCAGCATGGAATGAATTTGCTGCGAATCCGGCCGATCCTTGGTCGCCGCAGCAATTGCCTGGAACTCACCGGGCGAAGGGTCGTCGCTGATCGTCAGGCCGATGCCGATTGCCTTCAAGTAGTTGCGAAGCAGTTCCTGCTTCTCAGGGGTCGGCCCCTCATGAACCCGGTAAAGCCCAGGCTGTCGGCTCTGCGAAATGAAATCGGCACTGCAGACATTGGCTGCCAGCATGGCCTCTTCAATCAGCTTGTGGGCATCATTGCGGGTCCTTGGCACAATTTTTTGTGGCTTCCGGGCCGTGGGTATTGGCCAGCAATGCAGCGACTTCGGTGTAGGTGAAACGCGCATGACTCCACATAACGGCTGGGTAGAACTGGTAAGCGCAAACCTCGCCGTCCTGGGTCACCAGCATGTCACACACCATGCACAGCCGTTCAACCTCCGGGTTCAGCGAGCAAAGACCGTTGGATAACTTCTCCGGCAGCATGGGGATGACACGCCTTGGAAAATACACGCTGGTGGCACGGTCATAAGCATCGATGTCAATCGCTGAGCCATTCTCGACATAGTGGCTGACATCAGCTATCGCAACCAACAATCGCCAACCTTGTGAGGCAGACTTGCCCTTGCCTATTGATGCCGGCTCACAATAAACGGCGTCATCAAAATCACGCGCATCTTCACCGTCGATGGTGACGAGTGGCACGTCGGTCAGGTCAACTCTATGTTGTTTATCTTGAGGCCGCACTTTGTCTGGCAAGCCTCGCGCCAAGGCAATACAGGCTTGCGAAAACTCATGAGGCACGCTGTACTTGCGAACCGCAATTTCAATTTCCATCCCTGGGTCATCAACCTCTCCCAAGATCTCTTTGACACGACCGACGGGCTGACCATACAGCGAAGGGGGTTCAGTCAACTCAACAACAACAACCTGCCCAGGTTTTGCGGCACCGGTGGCAGCCTTGGGGATCATGACATCCTGGCCGTAGCGCTTATCCTCAGGCGCGACAATCCAAATGCCGCTTTCCTGAAGCAGCCGCCCGATGATCGATTGACTCGGCCTCTCTACGATCTCTAGCACGCGACCTTCAGGTCGACCCTTTCGATCACTGCGAACGATTCGCGCTTTGACCCGATCCTTGTGCAGGACTGCCCGCATTTCGTTCGGAGGCAAATAGATATCTGCCTCGCCGTCCTCTCTGGCAATGAAACCGTGGCCATCCCGGTGACCTTGAACGGTCCCTTCAATTTCGTCCAGCAAGCCGCTGGTCTGGCTAATAATTTTGATACAATCTCTCTCTTTCCTGAGATGCCCAGGTGGCGGAATTGGTAGACGCACTAGTTTCAGGTACTAGCGAGTAACTTCGTGGGGGTTCGAGTCCCTTCCTGGGCACCTTCGTGGGGGTTCGAGTCCCTTCCTGGGCACCAATATAAATGAAAATCAGACGTACTTTTAATTGCATCTGATCTAAGTTTTGGCTAAAAGCCGCTGTGAGAACAGCGGCTTTTTTTTGCCATAAATGTCCTCGGGCCCAAGGCATCAAATAGGCAGCGCCACAAGGTCATGCCCCTGAGTCGCAACGATCTTGGCCCGCGTGAACTCCCCCATTTTGAGCGTCTTGCTGATCTTTTCTGGCGGGAGCAGCTTGACCACACCATCGATCTCCGGCGCATCGGCATAAGATCGTCCCGTACCACCTTTTTTGCCCATTGAAGGCGCTGAGTCGACCAATACCTGCATTGTGGCGCCAACGCGTCGCTTCAGTTTGGCCGTGGAGACAGCCTCAGCAACAGCCATGAATCGCACACGCCGCTCTTCACGCACCTCAGCCGGCAACATACCGCCGATATCATTGGCCACCGCCCCT
The DNA here is from genome assembly GCA_009922295.1 of Betaproteobacteria bacterium. Taxonomy (GTDB): domain Bacteria; phylum Pseudomonadota; class Gammaproteobacteria; order Burkholderiales; family Burkholderiaceae_C; genus Rhodoferax. The sequence continues at coordinate 1,522 of RFWA01000026.1, read as the reverse complement.
GAAACCGGACTGTAAGCAAAGCAACCTGCGCGGTCTATTTGCGCTTCACGAACGAAATCGAGCAAATGAGCAAACTCTTCTTCTGTCTCTCCAGGGAACCCAGCAATGAACGTGCTGCGAACAATGATTTCTGGACACGTCTCACGCCAACGCTGAATCCGCTCCAAATTCTTTTCGCCGCTGGCCGGGCGCTTCATCCGTTTAAGTACGTCGGGATGGCTGTGCTGAAAGGGCACGTCCAAGTAGGGCAGCACCTTGCCTGAGGCCATCAGGGGGAGTACCGCGTCAACGCTGGGGTAGGGGTAGACATAGTGCAGTCGCACCCAGGCACCGTAAGGTTGCGCCATATCGCCAAGGGCTTGCGCGAGTTCCAGCAGTCGCGTCTTGACGGGCTTACCGTTCCAGAAACCTGTACGGTATTGAACGTCAACGCCATAAGCTGACGTGTCCTGGCTAATGACCAATAACTCTTTGACGCCGCCCTCCAACAGTGCTTGCGCCTCCCGAAGTACGTCCCCAATCGGGCGAGAGACCAAGTCGCCACGCATCGACGGAATGATGCAAAAAGTACAGCGGTGGTTGCAGCCTTCATGCGGCTTAGGAAAAGCCGCATGAACAGCATCCATCACTTGCTGGGTCGCTTGTGGGCCTGTCACCGCGAGCACGCTTGGATGCATCTGCCTGACCAGGTTTTCACCACCATCACCCCCCTTGGCCCCGAGACATCCCGTTACGATCACTTTGCCATTTACAGCCAAGGCTTCCCCAATGGTATCAAGGCTTTCCTTGACAGCATCATCAATAAAGCCGCAGGTGTTGACGATGACCAAGTCGGCGTCATGGAAAGTCTTGGAAGTCTGGTAACCCTCAGCATTGAGCCGCGTCAAAATCAGCTCTGAATCTGTCAGCGCCTTGGCACATCCCAGACTAACAAACCCGACCTTAGGCCCCATGGCACTTTTGCTTTTAACAACCAATTCACTCATCTGCTGATGACCTCATACATTACGCAAATCAACGCTTGATGCCGAACGCACCCAGCATTTGCCCTGTTGTGCCGGGGCCTGAATGGCTAAAAGCTGCGTCCAAGTTTCCGGTGTCAAGCCTTTGGATTGCTCAGCAAAGCGAACCTGAAGGTCCACCAAAGTCTGGATATTATTTTCGAGGTAACCACCCATCAGCCCCTGCATAGAGTGCCCGTAGAAGCGGATCACACTGGCCAAAACTGGGGCGGTAAACATCGGCGAGCCGCTCGCCTCCTCTTCCAGGATGATTTGCAACAAAATGCTCCGGGTCAGATCTTCACCAGTTTTGGCATCGCGAACAACAAAGGGCTCGCTCTCCATCACCAATTGCTTAACTTCCGTCAAGGTGATGTAGCTCGAGGTGTCTGTGTCATAAAGACGTCGGTTCGGGTATTTTTTAATGACCCGCACAGCACTCGAGGGCTCGACGATTTTTTTTGACTGCATGGGGGCTCCTACAACTGCGTCCAAGGCTAGTTGCACCTTAGCGCGAAGAG
>RFWA01000250.1 GCA_009922295.1 Betaproteobacteria bacterium | reverse complement strand
CCTGTTTGACCAGTATATCCTGTAGGTCCTGTTTGACCTGTTTGACCAGTATATCCTGTAGGTCCTGTTTGACCTGTTTGACCAGTATGTCCTGTAGGTCCTGTGGGTCCTGTTTGACCTGTTTGACCTGTTTGTCCTGTTGTTCCTGTTGTTCCTGTTGTTCCTGTTGTTCCTGTTGTTCCTGTTTGTCCAGTGGGTCCTGTTTGTCCTGTTGGTCCTGTTTGTCCTGTGGGCCCGGTAGCCCCTGTTTGTCCAGTAGGTCCTGTTGGACCTGTGTGTCCTGTTGGTCCTGTGTGTCCTGTTGGTCCTGTGGGTCCAGTTGGTCCTGTTGGACATGTAGGTCCAGTTTGACCTCTGGGTCCTGTAGGTCCAGTTTGACCTCTGGGTCCTGTTGAACCAGTGGGTCCAATTATTCCCGTAGCTCCTGTTGACCCGGTGTTTCCAGTTACTCCTGTAGGTCCTGTAGGACCTGTAGGTCCTGTTGTACCGGTATGTCCCGTTGGTCCTGTAGGTCCCGTTTTTCCTGTAGGTCCAGTTACTCCTGTAGGTCCCGTTTTTCCTGTAGGTCCTAAAAATCCAATTGAACCTGTTATTCCGGTTGGACCTGTTGGACATGTTGAACCGGTAGGACCTGTTTGTGACGATGGTCCTGTAATCCCGGTTAATCCTGTTAATCCCGTTATTCCAGTATTACCAGTAGAGACAGGACCGAAAAATCCCGTAATTCCAGTTGTTCCTGTAGGACCAGTAAGACCAATAATACCTGTTGGTCCTGTATCTGTACTTCCTGAATTACCTACATTACCTGTAATGCCTACAGGACCTTTTGAACCATCTTGACCGCGTGAACAACAAACTATACGATTATGTACGTGTTTATATTTATTTATCATTAATAAGGTAAATTATAATATTATTATATTATTAAAGTAAATTATTTTAATTATATCCAAAGATATGGTTCTTTGCCTTTTACAATTACATCTTTTTTATTTGGTTCTACATTTACATTTCCTCTACTTCCATGAACAACCCAAAAAAAATTACCATTTTCACCATAAACATTAAAACTGTTTTGAATTACTTCAGTAGCACTATACATTTTAAGTTTACCATTATATATAGGTGTAATCTGTACTGTAAAATCAGTTGCCAAGTTGTCCACATAATCAGGTAAAAATACGGTTGTATAATCATTATTTGTTATTTTACCTTCTCCGCGATAATATACACCTACTTCTGGACCTTCTAAGCACGCATGAACTAAATACTTATCCTTATTTATTGGATGATTAATAATAAATGTTTTATTAGTATTGTATAAAATCTCACTTGTGGTTGTATTATATACTAAACTAAAGGGTGCTGCAGAGTTAGTTGAATTCATTGTGCCTACATAAAAAGAATTGGCTGCTGATGATGTGAATCCGGAGTTTAACGCACTTAATACAATTGTATTTACAAATGTATTTGTAATTTGATATCCAATTGATATTGATGCTGAACCGTGATTAGTCTGTCCCACATTGTATCCTATCGCAATTGAACCAGACCCTTGACTATATTGTCCTGCTTGGGACCCAATAGCGGTTGTTCCTGACCCTTGACTATATTGTCCTGCTTGATACCCAATTGCGATTGAAATTGTTCCTTGACTAAATCGTCCTGCTTGGTACCCAATCGCAATTGAATTTAGTCCTTGACTATATTGTCCTGCTTGAGTCCCTAACGCAATTGAATATGTTCCTTGACTAAATTGTCCTGCTTGATACCCTATAGCAAATGCGTTTGGTCCTTGACAAAAATTCCCGGCTTGGTACCCAATCGCAATCGCATTTCCTCCTTGTTGAATAAATGCTGCTTGGAATCCAATAGCAATCGCAAGTCCTCCTTGTCCTGAATATCCTGCTTGGGTACCAATAGCAACCGAGTTTGCTGCTTGATTAAACCATCCGGCTTGATAACCAACGGCAACTGCTTGTAGCCCTTGAGTCAAATACCCGGCTTGGTATCCAATAGCAACTGATTGACCTCCTTGAGTATAATATCCTGCTTGATAACCAATGGCAACTGTTTGTGCTTGTTGGTTTGAATATCCAGATTGATAACCAATGGCAACTGTTTGTGCTTGTTGATTTGAATATCCAGATTGATAACCAATGGCAACTGTTTGTGCTTGTTGATTTGAATATCCTGCTTGATATCCAATAGCAACGGAACCTGTACTTTGATTTGAATATCCACATTGATAACCAATAGCGATTGATAGTGAACCTTGACTAAATTGTCCTGATTGGTATCCAATAGCAATTGAACTTGTCCCTTGACTAAATTGACCTGTTTGGTATCCTATGGAGACCGCAAATGAACCTTGACTAAATTGACCTGCTTGGGTACCAATAGCAATTGAACTTGTCCCTTGACTAAATTGTCCTGCTTGGTATCCAATAGCAATTGAACTTGTCCCTTGACTAAATTGACCTGCTTGAAATCCAACAGCAATCGCGTTTTGTGCTTGATTTGAATATCCTGTTTGATACCCAACCGCAATCGCGTTTTGTCCTTGAATTGAATACCCTGCTTGGTATCCAACCGCAACCGCATACTGTCCTTGTTGAGAAAATCCTGCTTGGTACCCAATACATGTTGATGCGTATGCTTGATTAAAATTACCTGCTTGAAACCCAACAGCTGTTGCTGAGCCGAATACTCCTTGATTATATTGTCCTGCTTGGAACCCAACCGCAACCGTTTGATATTGTTGGTTTATATACCCTGCTTGATAACCAATGGCAACCGCTTGTGCTTGTTGGGATGTATACCCTGCTTGATAACCAATGGCAACCGATTGTGCTTGTTGGATTGAATATCCACATTGATACCCAATAGCAACCGATTGTGCTTGTTGGTTTATATACCCTGACTGGTACCCAATCGCAACCGCATACTGTCCTTGTTGAGAAAATCCAGATTGATAACCAATAGCAACTGATTGATTTTGTTGGTTTGAATATCCACATTGATATCCAATAGCGATTGATAGTGAACCTTGACTAAATTGTCCTGATTGATATCCAATCGAAATTGAACCAGACCCTTGACTAAATTGTCCTGCTTGGTACCCAACCGCTAATGATAGTGACCCTTGACTAAATTGTCCGGCTTGGTACCCAACCGCAATTGTTAGTGAACCTTGACTAAATTGTCCGGCTTGGTACCCAATCGCTAATGATAGTGAACCTTGACTAAATTGTCCTGCTTGGTACCCAACCGCAATTGAACCAGACCCTTGACTAAATTGTCCGGCTTGGTACCCAATCGCTAATGATAGTGAACCTTGACTAAATTGTCCTGCTTGGTACCCAATCGAAATTGAACCAGACCCTTGACTAAATTGTCCTGCTTGATACCCTATCGCTATTGAACCTGAACCTTGATAAGATTGTCCTGCTTGGATACCAATAGCGATTGAACCTGAACCTTGGTTAGTTTGACCTGCTTGGTACCCTATAGCGATTGAGCCTGAACCTTGGTTAGTTTGACCTGCTTGTACACCAATAGCAACCGAATGTGAGCCTTGATAATAATTGCCTGCGTAATAACCAAGAGCAACCGCACTTGTTCCTTGATTAAATTGACCAGCAAAAGATCCTAAATTTATATTATATGTACCAACGGTCCATGCTGGTGTTATACCCTGTGGGTCCAGTTGGTCCTGTGGTTCCAGTGGTTCCAGTAGGTCCTGTTTGTCCGGTAGGTCCAGTGGTTCCAGTAGGTCCAGTTGGTCCTGTGGTTCCAGTGGTTCCAGTAGGTCCAGTTGGTCCTGTAGGTCCTGTTTGTCCAGGTCCAGTGGGTCCTGTTTGACCTGTTGGTCCAGTGGTTCCAGTGGGTCCTGTTGGTCCAGTTGTTCCAGTGGTTCCTGTTGGTCCAGTTGTTCCGGTGGGTCCTGTTTGACCGGTAGGTCCTGTTGGTCCGGTTTGTCCAGTTGTTCCTGTTTGACCTGTTGGTCCTGTTGTGCCTGTTTGTCCTGTAGGACCTGTGGGTCCAGTTGGTCCAGTTGGTCCTGTTTGACCTGTTGGTCCTGTTTGACCTGTTGGTCCTGTGGTCCCTGTTTGACCAGTTGTTCCAGTGGGTCCTGTTTGACCAGGTCCTGTTTGACCAGTAGGTCCTGTAGGTCCAGTGGGTCCTGTTTGTCCTGTAGGTCCAGTGGGTCCTGTAGGCCCTGTTTGACCCGTGGTTCCAGTGGGTCCAGTAGGTCCTGTTTGACCCGTGGTTCCAGTGGGTCCGGTGGGTCCAGTGGGTCCAGTGGGTCCGGTAGGTCCAGTTGGTCCTGTGGTTCCAGTTGGTCCTGTGGTTCCAGTTGGTCCTGTGGTTCCAGTTGGTCCTGTGG
>RFWA01000249.1 GCA_009922295.1 Betaproteobacteria bacterium | reverse complement strand
CCAGGCCAACAGGTTTGGGCGCAGGTGAAATCGGTGGCACTGGTGGGGTAGGCCGGCCGGGCCTGGCAGGCTGCTAAGCGCTGGTAAAGTCCACGCGCAAATTGGGCAGGGGCGAGCCAAAGGCTGCCTGCCACTGCTCGCCCGCCGCCACGGGCCAGGCATCGGTCCAGGTGCCGGTGGTGACCACGTCGCCAGGCATCAGGTCCGGCGCACCCGGGCATTGCCGCAGTTCGCCCAGAAAGTGGTGCAGGGCGCGTAGCGGGTTGTCGAGCACGTTGGCGCCGCAGCCGGTGTCGACCGGGCTGCCGTTTTTCAGCAGCGTCACCTGGCAGGCGGCCAGCAGGGCCTCCAGTTGCCCGGCCGTTGACGCGACGCCCTGAATGGCCAGGCGCGGCCCGACCAGCAGGCGGGCATGCAGGCTGCCGTCGGCCACCGTGTCAGCGGCCTGGAACTTCCAGCCCGGTAGGTGCGATTGCACAATTTCAAACCCGGGGGCCACCCAGTCGATGGCGGCAAACAGTTCGTCCAGCGTGGCGCCAGGGGCCGGGGTGGTGCGCATGCCAAACACCACTTCCGGCTCGATGCGCGGCTGGCAGGTGCCGGCCAGCGCCAGCGCGGCTTGCCCGTCACAAAAGCGAAGTGTGCTGTCATAGACCGTCCCCCAGATCGGCGCAAAGACCTGGTAACGGGCCCAAATGCTGCGGTTGGTGAAACCGATCTTGAAGCCGCGCGGTTGCTCACCGCGCGCCAGACGCAGCGCCCGCACGGCCAATGCCTGTTGGTAGGCGGCAGTCACGTCAAAACCAGCTGCGGCACTGGGTGCTACCGGCCAGGGTAGGCCGCTGTCGTAATGGCTGAGCAGTTCAAGAGGCGTCATGTCAGCTGCCCGGGAGTTGATGTCAGTCAGATTATCGGCAATCCAGCCCGTCAAATGACGCGGCTCAGACCGTTTCAGCTAGCCTCAGCACAAGCCAAGTTGCAGCTGATCAAGTAAATCCATGCCCATCACCATGACATGGCGGCCAAGGTGATCGGCGTCGAAACCGTAGACCATCCCAGCGACGGCCAATTGTTGGCTTACGCACGCAAGTACTTTCACGCGCGCGATCAGATGCTTTAGCGCGACGCGGCCGGTTGCTGATCTGGTCGATGTGCCGGCGCGGGGTGACATTGCATAATCCAGCTCAAGTCCACTCAGTGCAGGCCAACTTTGACCAGACCCGATTTTTCCAGCGGCGTCGCCTATGTGCGGGGCCAGTACCTGCCGCTGGCGGCTGGATCCCGGCCAAACGCCCGAGCACATCACCGAGGTGTTGGCCCAATGTGTGCGCCTGAGCGGGCTGCGTGCGTCTTATGTGGAAATGATCTGCACCCGTGGCCAGCCCCCCTGGGGCTCGCGTGACCCGCGTCAGGCTGTCAACCAGTTTTATGCCTTTGCCGTCCCCTACGTCTGGTTGGCCAATGCCGAGCAACGAGAGAATGGGTTGCATCTGCAGATCAGTGACGTGCAGCGCATTCCGCCGAGTTCGGTCGATCCGACCGCCAAAAATTACCACTGGAACGACATGACCATGGGCCTGCTCGGGGCGCTGGACAGCGGTTTCGACAGCGCGGTGCTGGTCGATGCCGCGGGCCATGTGGTGGAGGGGCCTGGCTTCAATGTGTTTTGCGTCCACCAGGGCGCCATCGTGACGCCTGATGTCGGCATGCTGGAGGGCATCACCCGGCGCACAGTGATCGAGATGGCGCAGTCGCTGGGCCTGCCACTGCAGTGCCGGGCCCTGCCGGCCAGTGAGTTGCGCGAGGCTGATGAGGTCTTTATCTCCAGCTCAGGCGGTGGTGTCTTGCCGGTAACACGGGTAGACGGCCGACCCTTGGGTGACGGCCGACCCGGCCCCATCACTCGGCAATTGGTTGCAAGCTACTGGGCTTGGCACGCTGACCCGGCCCTCAGCCGGCCTATTGATTACGCTGCGTGACCGGCGCCAGTCTGTCGCGTTACAACCCCAGGGTGGTGGGTTGGTTGTCGGTGGCCCAACTGGTCAGCTGGGGCAGCACCTATTACCTGTTTGCCTTGCTGATGACACCGGTCGAACAGGCGCTGGGCCTGAGCCGGGCTGAATCCTCCCTGGCCTTCAGCCTGGCCCTGCTGGTGGAGGGTCTGCTGGCCTATACCGTCGGGAGATGGATCGACCGCGGCCATGAACGCGCGGTCATGAGCGGCGGCTCGGCGCTGGCGGCGCTGTGCTTGGTGCTGCTCAGCCAGGTGTCAGGCGTGGTCGGTTTTTACTTGGCTTGGGCCGCTCTGGGCGCGACCATGTCCGCCATGCTGTATCAACCGGTGTTTGCGGTGGTGACCCGCCGCTACCCGGAGGATTTTCGACGTGCCATCATCACCATGACCTTTTTGGGCGGCCTGGCCAGCACGGTGTTCATCCCCTTGATTGCCTGGCTGATGGCCAGCTTTGGCTGGCGCAATGCGGTGCTGGTGCTGGCGGCACTGCACCTGTTGATCTGCCTGCCAGTGCATTGGCAGGCGCTGCGACATGCGCCGCTGTCCCGGCGATTGATGACCTGCGCAGCCCCACGTTTGCGCTGGTGGGCTTATTTTTGGTGCTCATGATGGCGATCACCGTGGCGTTGCCGGCACACATGGTGAACCTGTTGCGTGAGCACGGTATGAGCGAAGCATGGGCCATTGCGGTGCCGGCCAGCATTGGCGTGATTCAGGTGGCCGGCCGCCTGCTGATGTACTTTTTTGAGCACCATCTGGATGTGCACCGTGCCAACCGCCTCATTCTGACCCTGTTGCCGCTGGCCTTATTGGCGCTGCTGGCCGCTCCAACTTTGGGGGCTTGGCAAGGCGGGCTAATGCTGGTTTTCGTGCTGCTGTGGGGAATTGGCAACGGGATGCTCACCATTGTGAAGGGCACCGCCATGGCCTTGTATGTCAGCCGCGAGCACATGGCCTCGCTCAATGGTGCCTTAGGCGTGCCGCAGGCGCTGGCACGTGCCGCCGCACCACTGCTGTTGGGCTTGTTGTGGACGCCTGTGGCCGGTTACACCAGTGGCATCTGGCTGCTGCTGGCAATCAGCCTGCTGGCGCTCGGGGCGTTTATATTGGCACAGCGTCGCGCCGCGCCGCAATGACACAAAGGACATAGACATGCTGAAGCTTTATTTCGCCCCAGGCACTTGCGCCATGGCGGCACACATTGCGCTGGAAGAGGCGGGCGCCAATTACGAGGCAGTGCGCCTGGATTTCGCTAACGGCGAACAGAAGCGCCCAGAGTTTTTGTCGGTCAACCCAAAAGCCCGTGTGCCGGTCCTGGTGACAGACCATGGGGTGTTAACCGAGACCCCGGCCATTTTGGCTTACGTGGCGCAATGCTTTCCGGCAGCCGCCTTGGCCCCCACAGAACCTTACGCTTTTGCTCGAGCCCAGGCTTTCAACAGCTACCTATGCTCGACCGTTCACGTGGCGCACGCTCACAAAACGCGGGGAGCACGCTGGACCGACGATGCGGCCGCCGTAGAGTCCCTGAAGCAAAAGGTGCCGCAGAACATGGCCGATTGCTTTGCGCTGATCGAGCGCGACATGCTGTTGGGCCCTTGGGTGTTGGGTAATGCTTACAGCGTGTGCGACGCCTATTTGTTCACCATCGCGAACTGGTTGGCGGGCGACGGCGTGGACATTGCGGGTTTTCCGGCTGTGCAGGCTCATTTTCAGCGCATGGGCGAGCGCCCGGCCGTGCAAAAAGTGTTGGTCTTGCACCGGGCCTGAGCGGGGGCAAGCGCCAATTCCGCCAGACAATGGGGCCATGCGACATTCCTTGCCTCCTTTACCCAAGCTGCCGAACGGTCGGGCTTCAATAGTCCCAGCACGGGGGCGCCTGTAACTTGAGCCTGACGCAGCAGGCTACGGTCTGCCACACCATCCTGCGAGAGGTTTTTGGTTATCCTGAGTTTCGGGGCCCGCAGCAGGCCATCATCGAGCACGTGGCCAGTGGTGGCGACGCCCTGGTGTTGATGCCCACCGGCGGCGGCAAATCACTGTGTTACCAGATCCCCGCCCTGGCGCGCCAACGAGCCGGGCAGGGCATCACCATCGTTATCTCTCCGCTCATCGCGCTGATGCACGACCAGGTGGGCGCGCTGGCTGAGGCGGGTGTGAGTGCCGCCTTTTTGAATTCGTCGCTGTCGGGCGAAGAGGCGGCCTTGGTAGAAAAGCGCCTGCTGCGTGGCGACATCACCTTGCTGTACGCGGCGCCCGAGCGCATCACCACGCCACGCTTTCTGGCCCAGCTGGACGCGCTGTTTGAGCGCGGCGGCCTGGCGCTGTTTGCCATTGCACCATCACCAATTGCATTTTCGTAGAATGTTACTTCAAATGCACCA
>RFWA01000248.1 GCA_009922295.1 Betaproteobacteria bacterium | reverse complement strand
GTTTCAGGCTGAACGTGGACGCGATTTCAGCGTGATCGTGGACGGCATTTCAAATTGATCGTGGACGCTGTTTCAGCGCCATCGTGGACGATTTGGGGGGATGCACGTAAGTGATTTTTTGAACCCGGCATAGGCTCAACGCTTTTTGCGAAGCACACAGCCAATGCCAACGAACAGAATCACCATGCGTCAAATCCGAGAGACATTGCGCCTGCACATGTGCGCAAGACTGAGCTTCAGTGAGGTGGGTCGCTCCCTCAAGATATCCAAGAGTGCCGCCGCCAAGTACGCCTCTATGGCCCGCGCGGCCAATGTGGACTGGGCAATAGCCCAAACTCTGACTGACGAAGAACTTGAAGCCAGGCTATACCGGCCAGCTCTGCCGCGCAGCAGCCAGCAGTTGGCGCCCGACTTCGCCCTTGTTCACCAGGAACTCAAACGTGCCGGTGTGACCCTGCAGCTTCTGTGGGAGGAATACGCCAAGGACAACGAACTGGCCTACAAGTACACCAGCTTTTGCATCAAGTATCGCGAATGGGCCATGGGCCTCAACCGCTCCATGCGCCAGACCCATATAGCCGGGGAGAAACTGTTCATCGACTACGCCGGCCAGACTATACCGATCATTGACGCCAGCACCGGCGAGATCACCAAGGCACAGATCTTCGTGGCCACCTTCGGCGCCTCCAACTACACCTACGCCTGCGCCACCGCGCGCCAGACCACCGCCGACTGGATTGGCGCACAGGTCCAGGCGCTGGAGTTCTTCGGCGGTGTGCCACGCCTGATCGTGCCGGATCAGACCCGCGCATTGATCAAGAACCCCGACACCTATGACCCCCAGCCCAACCGTCTGTATGATGAATTCGCCTCCCACTACGGCTGTGCCCTGCTGGCAGCACGTCCGGCTCATCCCAGAGACAAGCCCAAAGTGGAGAACGCCGTACTGGTGGTGGAGCGCTGGATTCTGGCGCGACTGCGCAACCGCAAGTTCTTCAGCCTGGTGGAACTCAACCGGGCGATTGCCCTGCTGCTGGTCGATCTGAACCAGCGCGCCTTCAAGAAGTTGCCAGGTAACAGACGCAGCGCCTTTGAGCAACTGGACCTACCCGCCTTGCAGCCACTGCCAGCTACGCGGTTTGAGATCTTCCGCTGGAAATCTGCCAAGGTCAGTATCGACTACCACGTCGAATTCGAGGGCCACTATTACAGCGTGCCGCACGCCCTGGTGCGCACCACCGTGGAATTGAGGGTCACCGCCGCCATGGTGGAATGTTTCTCCTCCAATCAGCGCGTGGCCTGCCATGTCTTGAGCCCCCAGCGGGGCAAACACACCACTACGCCTGATCACATGCCGGCGTCCCACCGGGCACACCTGCAGTGGACGCCGCAAAAGCTCATTGACTGGGGATTGCGCATTGGCGTCAGTACCGCTGCCGTGGTGACCTGGCAGTTGGAGCACCGCCCGCATCCTGAGCAGGGCTATCGGGCGTGCCTGGGGATGCAGCGCCTGGCGCGCCAGTTCACTGCGGTGCGACTGGAGGCAGCCTGCACGCGGGCGCTGGCGATTCGCTCACCCAACCTGCGCAGTGTGACCAACATCCTCAAGAGCGGACTCGATCGTCAGCAGAGCCTGCCGACCACCAAGCCGGATGCCTTGCCGGCGCACGAGAACATCCGTGGACCAGACTACTTCCATTGAACCCTGCGCCACCGAATTCACCAACGACTCCCCCAGCCAACCCTGAAGGAGACAACAATTTATGAACGAACACACTCGGACCCAATTACGCGAACTACGCCTGGATGGCATGGTGCGCGCCATCGAGGAGCAAGCCACCAGTACCGCTGCTACAGCACTGGGGTTTGATGAGCGATTCTCCCTGCTGGTACAAGCTGAGACAGCCTGGCGTGATGACCGGCGCGTTCAGCGTTTGCTCAAAGCGGCCAAACTCAAGGTCAGTACCGCCTGCGTGGAAGATATCAATTGGCGTGCCAGTCGCGCACTGGACCGGTCGTTGGTGACCACGCTTGCCGGGGGTGACTGGATTCGCAATGCGCAGAACCTGCTCATAACCGGTGCGACCGGCTGTGGCAAGACGTGGTTGTCCTGCGCGCTGGCGCACCAGGCGGCGAGGTCAGGCTTCTCTGTGCTGTACGTGCGTGCTGGGCGACTCTTTGATGAGCTGCATGTGGCCCATGGGGATGGCAGCTTTGCCCGGCGCCTGGCGCAACTGGCCAAGCTCGACGTCCTTGTGATTGATGACTTTGCGATATCCCCGATGGGGGCATCAGAACGAAATGATCTGCTCGAAGTCCTTGATGATCGGGTCGGGACCAAGTCAACCCTGATCACCAGTCAACTGCCGGTCAAGGCCTGGCATACCTACTTGGACGATCCGACTCTGGCCGATGCCATTCTGGACCGTGTCGTGCACAGCAGTCACCGCCTTGACCTCAAGGGCGCCACGCTACGCGATAAGAAGCAAGACCAATGAACACCATCGGCTCAGTGACCCAGACGACTTACCCACCGCGTCGGTCGGTACGTCGCAAGCGCCGCCCGCCGCCGTGGATAAGTCTGCGAAGTAGCAATCCAACAAGCCGCTTCGCGATGTGTGGCCTGAGACCGCTTTGATGATTGAGATACATTTAACCCCTCGCTTGCGCGCATCCCCTGCGCGTCCACGATGGCTCTGAAACGCCGTCCACGATCAGCCTGAAACAGGTGTCCACGATCGCTGAAATGCGCAGTAACAAATATGTTAGACAAAGGCTTGCGCTTTACTCAACACTGAGTCCTCAGTCCTCAGCACTGTCCCACTCACATCCACCACCAGGGCGGGGATGTGGGTTTCGCCCAAGATGCGAAAGGCGTTGAGGCGGCCTTCGCCACAGACCAGGTGGTAGCTGAGCTTGCCATCTTGGCCCGGCCTTTCCGTGACCGTGATGGGTTTTTTGAGGCCAATGCTGCGGAGGTTGTCCACAACAGATGGTGAAAAAAGTTCAAAACCTTTACGGCATTGAGATTTGGCCGTGGGAACGTGCGGGGTTGAAATCTACTTCGATTATTTCTCGCGCTCGCCAGCCAATTCCAGAACCGTTTGGATCAATCCAGCACCTATAAACACAGGGCTACCGGCAATTTTGGCGAGCAGGTGTTCGCGCCGATTGAATATTGACCCAGTGGGTCAGTTTTCGGTCGGCGTCAACAACCTACAGCGGCGAATGTGCCAACAGGAGCGCTGCCGATGAGAAATTGCACGCTTATTTGCGGCAGGTTACAGGTGCGGCGCGCATGCTGTTTGAAACAGCTCTCGAGCATGTAGCCATCGCCGAAGGACTGCCGCTGCCCCCGGCCAAAATCACCAAGATCGGCAGGACGAGCTAGCCGCTTTTACCCCCAGGTCAGAAGGCAAACGGGTTCAAGACCGCCACACCGCAGCCATCAAAGTCGCGCACATTGCGGGTAACAATGGTCAGGGCGTGAATTTGAGCGGTGGCGGCGATCAGCATGTCAGCCTGGGATCGCGTCTGGCCACGCAGCTGCAGTTGTCCGCGCAAGGCACCGGCGCATCGGGCCACATCGGTTGTGACGGCCAAGACCTCGTGCCGCTGCACAAAGGCATCAAACCAGGCCAACAGCCGTGCGGTTGGATGCCAACTTAATCTATACATGATTTCATCCACCGTCACCGCCGAGATGGTGATGCGTGGGCTGACCAGCTCTTGCCGCTGAAGCCAGGTCAGCACGCCAGCATCAGGCTGGGCGCGCATCAACTCGCTCAAGATGTTGGTGTCCACCAGTTGCATGGCAGGCTTTCAGTTGGGGGCTGGGGACTTGGGCAGTTGCTCTGTCTCCAGCATCTGCACAAAGGTATTCGGGCGCTGGACATCTGCACGCGGGGGAATCTGCAGGGCATCGGCACCCGCTTGCTGCAGGGCCAGGCGCGATTCTGCAAACTGCGCCGCCAGGGTCGGCTCGTGTTGTCCGGTGCGCCACTGCCGAAAGGCCTCGAATTCGTCGGCATTGATCAACACGGCCACCGGCTTGTCACGGTTGTAAATGGCTTGCGGCTCCTGGGCCGAGAGGCGCACGACTTCAGAGAACTGCTGTTTGGCTTGGGCGATGTTCCAGCTCATGATATGTCCAACATTAAAGGTCAAGATGGACATCTTATAGATTCACCATGGAAGATGCAACAGTGGCGGACCTATCGCCGCTTGCAAATCGCCCATGAAATCTGTAATTACATCCAGTATCATGCACCTATGGCCAAAGAAAAAACGGTTTATGTGTGCAGCGACTGCGGCGGCAACAGCCCCAAATGGCTGGGCAAGTGCCCGGCCTGCAACGCCTGGAACACCCTCATCGAATCAGTCGCCGACAACCCGTCGGCCGTCAAGAACCGCTTTGC
>RFWA01000247.1 GCA_009922295.1 Betaproteobacteria bacterium | reverse complement strand
CCTCCCGTCCTTACTTCGCACTCCCAGGTAATCATGACGTAGGCTTGGTGCCATTTGGTGGCCATAGCGAGCAGCTCGTCACAGAAGAACGACTGGCCACTTTTCTAGCAGCCTTTGGTAGCGATCGATTTGTCATCGACATGGGTGACTGGCGCCTGGTCGGCCTGAACAGCCAATTGATTGGGAGTGGCCTGAGTGCCGAGGAAGATCAGATGAACTGGTTAACCGATGCGCTGGCCTGCGATTCCAAGGTGGCCGTGTTCATGCACTACCCGGCGTTTTTGCAAACCGCTGAAGACGAAGACGTTAGCCACTACGCCCTGGCAAGCGAACCGCGGCGTCGGTTACTGGAGGCATTTGCCACAGCCGGCAACGTTCAATTGGTAGGCTCGGGGCACCTGCACCAATCGCGCTCGCTGCTGCACGCTGGGATTCGTTTTGAGTGGGCGCCATCGTCCGCGTTTGTCATTCCCGGAAATATCCTGGATACGTTTGGTGGCCGGCAGGCTACAGGCATGCTACTGCATGAACTCAGTGATGCGGGTATCAGCACTCAGCACGTGGAGCCAGCACTCATGATGAACATTGACCTTCGCAATTGGAGCAAAGCCAGTCCGCACGGCTATTACCAAGTCGTCAAGCAGCCATGGATGATTGGCGATCTACAGCCCAAGCTCGCTGCCTAACAGCGCCCGATAGGCCTCTCATTTTTTCACTCACCTTGACCTGACACATGACCACCATGAATACCCCATTGAAACGCCGATCCTTGATAGCTGCGATGGCAGCTCTTACCTTGATGAGCCAGACCACGAACACTTGGTCACAGCCCATGCCACCCTTGGGCAATAACAAAGTGACCATCACTTTCTACAACTACAACCTGGCCTCCGCCGGCCTGGGCGCAGATGCAACCAAAGAGCTGATTCGTGAATTCATGGCCGCCAACCCTGGTGTGACCGTCGAAGGCGTGGCAGTTCCATCTGGTGACATGACCACGCGCCTGCAAGCCGACTTGGCAGCCGGCAGAACACCAGATCTCGCGCAGTTGGTGTTCAATGACCTGGACCATATTGTTCGTAACTTTGGTGTCCAAGCGCTGCAGGACATCGTACCTGCAGCCGATTGGAAGTCACATACCGAAGGCATGGTCCCGGCTGGCCTTGAGCTTGCCGCTTTTGGCGGCAAGATGTATGGGCTCGCCTTCACCTTCAGCACACCCGTACTTTGGTACAACGCCGACCTGCTTAAAGCAGCTGGACTTGACGCAAACAAGCCACCAAGCACTTGGGATGAAGTGAAGTCGGCGGCCTTGGCGGTCAAGGCCAAGACTGGAAAAGAGGGTTTCTACGGCTCTTTCTACACGCAATTTGATTGGGCCTTGCAGGGCCTGATCCTGTCTAACGGAGGACGCGTGTTGTCGAAGGATCGCAAGCGTTTGATGTTTGGTGAGCCTGAGGCCGTCAAGACCATTGAAATGCTGCGCGACATGGTCGATGCTGGCGCGCACACCACGGTCTCTGATACCGACGCCATGGACAACATGCGCAATGGGCGTTTGGCGATGGTGCTGACCACCAGTGCTTATCAGCGTTCTTTGATGAGCGCCGCCCAGGGAAAATTTGATCTGCGCGCGGCGAAGATGCCTGCATTTGCCGGTAAACCTGCGGTACCAACCAACTCGGGTAGCGGCCTCTTCATCCTCTCCAAGGATCCACTGAAACAACGTGCAGCCTGGGAACTGATGAAGTTCCTGACGAGCAAGCAGGGGTACACCACCATCACCACCAAAATTGGCTATCTGCCATTGCGACTCGACATTGTCAAAGACCCCAAGTACCTTGGTACCTGGGTTGCCGAGAACCCGCTGATCATGCCGAACATTGAGCAGTTGTCACGCTTGCAACCTTGGGAATCCATCCCGGGCAACAACTACAAGCAAATTCAGAAGATTGAGGTTCAGGCCGTCAACGAGGCGGTTTTCGGTAAAGGAAATGTCGCTGCGATCATGCAGGATGCGCAAAAGCGCGCTCAGGCGCTGATGCCCCGTTAAGTTGCAGGTGACACCATGACGACCGCCGCCATTAGTACAACCAGCACAGGCCGAATCCATCGTCCGTCTGTTGATGCTTTTTTGATTCCTGTGCTGATGGCGGCACCAGCCATGCTGACACTCGCTGTTTGGGTCTATTACCCTCTGCTTGAGACCGCCTGGTTGAGCTTCTTTGAATGGAACATGATGCCTGGCGCAACCAAAACCTTCGTCGGTTTTGAGAACTACGAGCGCTTGCTGTCCTTGCCAGAAATGCCCAAGGCCACACTCAATACCATTTACTACACGCTAGGCCTGTTGCCCATGACGGTCGCTCTGCCATTGGCGGTGGCGTTGCTGTCCCAAAATTTACAGGGCCCTTGGCGCAATGTGTACCGCGCAGCGATCTTCTTGCCGATGATCATGGCACCGGTTGTGATTGCTGTGATCTGGCGCTGGCTATTGAATGCTGAATATGGACTCATCAATGTCATCCTAAATTCTTTGGGCTTTGGTAAGGTGCAGTTCCTCAACAACCCAGACACAGCGCTGTGGACCATTCTGTTCATGACGGGCTGGAAGCTGGTGGGCTTTTCGACATTGGTATTCGCCGCCGCCATTACCCAGATTGACAAAAGCATGACCGAGGCTGCACGCATGGACGGGGCCAGTGAGTGGCGGGTCGCCATCGATATCGTGATCCCGCTGATCTCACCCTCAGTACTCTTTATCGCCATGCTGACCGTATTGCATGGCGCGCAATGGAGCTTTGCCTATATCAATGTACTGACTAAGGGTGGACCTTTGCTGGCGACAACCAACCTGTTCTACCTGCTCTATGAATATGGCTTCGCTAACTTTGCCGTGGGTTGGAGTGCTGCGGCCGGCATGGTTCTCTTTCTTGGATTCGGCGCGATCGCCATCCTGTGCGGCAGGGTTCTGCAACGCCACGCCTTTCACCAGGGCTGAAACCGTAATTCATCAGCGTCCAAAGTCACTCAAGGTATTTTTATGTCCGCCATTATTTCGACAACAGCCCCCTCACCTCAGGACGGCTCTTTTGGGTCGGCCACAGCCATCGCCAAGGTCGACCCCAGCCAACGTAACCTTAGCCTGCGCGCCCACGCTTTGCTGCTGCCCCTGAGCTTCGTTTGCATTTTCCCCTTGTACTGGATGCTGGTGACCGCGCTGCGCCATGAAGGAGATGTTTTTTCGACCACTCTGTGGCCAGAGAATCCAACGCTCGAGAATTTCAGATATGTCGTCGGGGCAATTCCCTTGGGGCGCATGCTGCTCAACACAACACTGATGGCGGTCTTGACCACCGTGCTGCAGATCGTGACCGGACTGATGGCTGCCTATGTTTTTGCAAGCGCTCGTGTTTGGGCCGGCCGCCTGTTGCTGGTCAGCCTGACGGCGGCTTGGTTGATACCGCCGCAAGTCATCATGATTCCCAATTTCTTGCTCATCAATCGGTTGGGCATGATGGATACGCTGCAGGCCCTGGTCATACCCCATGCGGCTGCAGCCTTTGCCATTATGTTGCTGTACCAGACCATTCGATCTTTCCCCAAAGAGTTGATCGAGTCAGCGGAAATGGACGGCTGCGGACACATGCATATTCTCTTTGCCATCATCGTGCCCAACATCAGGCCCGTCATTGCGTCGGTCGCTATCCTGCTGTTCATCTCATCCTGGAATGAATATCTTTGGCCGCTGCTGGTGACACGCTCTGCAGAGAACTCAGTCATTCAGATCGGACTACAAATGTTCCTCGGTGAGCAGGGTAACCAGTGGGGGGCTCTGATGGCAGCGGCAACCCTTGCGTCAATGCCGATCTTATTGATTTACTTGGTGCTGCAACGGCAAATCATCGACACCTTTGTGCGCTCAGGCTTACGCTAGCAAGCTGCTAAGGGCTCAGCCCTGCGCCGCAATCACCTTGATCTCTACCCCGTACTCCGGCCCGGCCAAGCGGGCGCTGTGCACGGTGGCGCGGGCAGGCGTATGGCCGGGTACCACCCACTCTTGCCATGCGCGGTTCATCTCGCCAAAGGTGTCCATGTTGGTGAGCCAGATGGTGGCTGAGAGCACGCGGCTTTTGTCGCTGCCGCTGAGCGCCAGCAGGCGGTCGATGCTGGCCAGGGTCTGCTGGGTCTGGGTGTAGATGTCGGGGCCGCAGCCGTCGTCGGCCACCTGGCCGGTCAGGTACACGGTGTTTTGGTGGATGACCGCCTCTGACAGGCGGGGGCCGATTTCTATGCGTTGAATGCTCATGGTGGTGACCAGTTGTTGGGGGAAATTCTTTACTTGCCGCGCCCCACGTACTGCGTGATGACCAGCAGCACGGTGGTGGCCAGCACGATCAGGGTGGAGATGGCGGCAATGGTCGGGTCCACCTGGTCGCGCAGGGCGTTGAACATATTGCGCGTCAGGGT
>RFWA01000246.1 GCA_009922295.1 Betaproteobacteria bacterium | reverse complement strand
GGTGAGCCGACCCTGGTCAGTCAGGCCTACCCGGCCTTGTTGGCGGGTTTGCGACAGTTTGACGCCCAACTTGGCCCTGAATTGGTGCAAAAATAAATGTCTTCATTTGGTGCGTCTTTGACTGCACTAATTTAGTGCAAATGTGCGGCAAACATATTTATCCGGTCGTTTGCTGCGCACTCGTTCCATCGTAAAGTCAAGGCAAAATACCGCACCGGGCCGATTTGCTCGCTAACGCGGCCTTGGCATAAAACCTGCATCCCCTTCTGCATCTACTTATCAACCACAACCCACACAGGAGAATCTGATGGCCAAGACCGTCGCAGACGTCATGAAAATGGTGAAAGACAACGAAGTCAAGTTTGTTGACTTCCGCTTCACTGACACCCGTGGCAAGGAGCAGCACGTGACTGTGCCGGTCTCCCATTTTGATGAAGACAAATTCACGGCTGGCCACGCTTTTGACGGCTCATCCATCGCCGGCTGGAAGGGCATTGAAGCCTCGGACATGCAGCTCATGCCCGACCCCAACACCGCCAATGTGGACCCGTTTTTCGAGGAAACCACGTTGTTCATGCAGTGTGACGTGGTCGAGCCCAGCGACGGCAAGTCCTACGACCGCGACCCACGTTCCATCGCCAAGCGGGCTGAGGCCTACCTCAAGGCCTCCGGCATTGGCGACACAGCTTATTTCGGTCCTGAGCCTGAATTTTTCATCTTTGATAGCGTGCGCTGGAGCAATGAGCCGGGTAAGGTGTTCTTTGAAATAGACGAGTACGAGGCCCCCTGGAACTCCGGCGCCAAGCTCGAAGGTGGCAACCGCGGCCACCGTCCCACGGTGAAGGGCGGCTACTTTCCCGTGCCCCCGGTCGACAGCACGCAAGACATGCGCGCTGAAATGGCACTGATCCTCGAGTCGCTGGGCATCCCGGTTGAGGTGTTCCACCACGAAGTGGCTGGCGCCGGTCAAAACGAGATTGGCACCCGCTTCAGCACCCTGGTGCAGCGCGCCGATTGGACGCAGGTTCTCAAGTACGTGGTGTGGAACGTGGCCAACGCCTACGGCAAAACCGCCACCTTCATGCCCAAGCCCTACGCAGGCGACAACGGCTCCGGCATGCACGTGCACCAGTCCATCTGGAAAGACGGCAAGAACCTGTTTGCCGGTGACGGCTACGCCGGCCTGAGCGACTTTGCCCTGTACTACATCGGCGGCATCATCAAGCACGCCCGTGCCCTGAACGCCATCACCAACCCTGGCACCAACAGCTACAAGCGCCTGGTGCCCGGTTTTGAGGCACCGGTCAAGCTGGCTTACAGCTCGCGCAACCGCTCGGCTTCCATTCGCATTCCGTTTGTGGCCAACCCCAAGGGCCGTCGTATCGAGGCGCGTTTCCCCGACCCATCCGCCAACCCTTACCTGTGCTTCTCGGCACTGATGATGGCCGGCCTCGATGGCGTAGAAAACAAAATCCACCCGGGCGAGGCAGCCACCAAAGACCTCTACCATCTGCCGCCCGAGGAAGATGCCAAGGTGCCAACCGTGTGCCACAGCCTGGACCAGGCGCTGGGCTACCTCAATGAAGACCGCGCCTTTTTGACCCGTGGCGGTGTTTTCACTGACTCCATGCTGGATGCCTACATTGAGCTCAAGATGACTGAGGTGACCCGCTTCCGCATGGCGCCCCATCCGGTTGAGTACGACATGTACTTCTCTCTGTGAGGGTCGGCGGTGCTGAGCCGCCAGACCACACTCGGTAACAAAAAAGGGACGGTTTCGACCGTCCCTTTTTGTTGTCTCCCAAAGCCGCCCCGCTGTTTTTACAGGCATTTGTCGCATACTCCCACACCATGCAAGCCCTGTTGATGCCTGGTCTCCGTATGAAAATTGCCCCCTGGCTGGCCGTCTGTGTCGCCATATTGTTTGGCCCCGGTCATGCTCAGCAGCCGATCTACCGCTGCGGCAATGAATACACCAACACGGTGTCTGACCCAGCAGCCCGCGGTTGCAAAAAAATCGAAGGTACAACGCCCACGATGGTGCCAGCAGTGCGCCTGCCTGCCGCAGCATCAAGGGCTGCGGCAACCTCTGCATCACCGGCGCTGGCCGGACAGCGGGTAGACGCTGTTGAGCAGCGTGCCCGCGATTCGGATGCAAGGCAGATCTTGAGTGCCGAGCTGAAAAAAGCCGAAGCCCGGCAGATCGAGTTGCAGCGGGAGTACAACAACGGTGAGCCGGAGCGTCGCAGCGACGAGACCCGCAACTACCAGAAATACCTGGATCGTGTGGCCGAGATCAAGGCGACCCTGGCCCGTAACGACAGTGACATCGCCAGCATACGGCGTGAGTTGGCTCGTCAACCGGGCGCGCCTGCCGCCACCGCCGGAAAGTAGGCCGCTTGGAACCAGCGCTCGCCACCAGCAGCGCCGCCGCAGCGGCAGGAAGATTCCAGGCCTTTGACCTGCTCGCCACGCTGGTGGCCGTGGTGCGCAGCAATGGCGCCGTGGTGTTTGCCAACTCGGTACTGGAGGACGCCCTGGGCATCTCCCGCCGCATGCTGCTGGGCGCTTCATTACCCGACAGTTTCTTAGAGCCCCTGCCGCTGCGCCACGCCCTGGCGGGCGCAAGCAGCAATGAGTATGCGGCCCTGCGCTACGACGCCTGGCTGAAGCGACTGAATCGTGAGCCACTGCCGGTGCATGTGATCGTGGCCCAGTCCGAAGGCACGGATGAATTCATTGTCGAACTGCTGCCTTTGGAGCAGCAGGCCCGCAAGGACCGGGAGGAGCGGCTGGCGGAGCAGGCCCAGGCCAATAAAGAGCTGATTCGTAACCTGGCGCATGAGATCAAAAACCCATTGGGTGGCATCCGCGGCGCAGCCCAGTTGCTGGAGATGGAGATCGAGTCACGCGAGCTGACTGAGTACACCCAGGTCATCATCCATGAAGCCGACCGTTTACAGACCCTGGTGGACCGCCTGCTGGCGCCGCACCGCCGGCCTCACATGGTGGGGGACGTCAATATCCACGAAGTTTGCGAACGGGTGCGCTCGCTGATTCTGGCTGAATTTCCGCGAGGCCTGAAGGTGGTTCGCGACTACGACACGTCGATCCCGGAGTTCCGCGGTGACTTCGAGCAACTGATTCAGACCGTGCTTAACATTGCGCACAACGCCTGCGAGGCCCTGAGCGAGCAGATTGCCCAGGGTCAGGCTATCCTGACATTTTGTACCCGCGTGGCGCGTCAGACGACCTTTGGTAAACAGCGCTACCGGTTGGCACTGGAATTGCATGTGATCGACAACGGGCCTGGCGTCCCCGCATCGATCAAGGATCGCATTTTCTATCCGCTGGTGTCGGGCAGGGAAGGGGGTTCCGGGCTGGGGCTGACATTGGCTCAAACCTTTGTTCAGCAGCACCACGGACTGATCGAGTGCAACAGCACACCGGGCCGAACCGAGTTCACGATATTGATACCGCTCCCCTGAGCCTGACCTGAGGTGACACACGACATGAAGCCGATTTGGATCGTAGATGATGACCAGTCTATTCGCTTCGTCCTGGAGAAGGCGCTTCTGCGCGAGAGTCTGCCCACCCGCAGCTTCACCAGCCCACGTGAGGTGATGGTGGCGCTGAGTCTGGCGAGCGAAGACACCGGGCCGCAGGTACTGGTCAGTGACATCCGCATGCCCGGTGGCTCCGGGCTCGACCTGCTGGAGCAAGTCAAAAAGAAATACCCGGGACTGCCCGTCATCATCATGACCGCGTATTCAGACCTTGACAGCGCCGTCTCTGCTTTCCAGGGCGGCGCGTTTGAGTACCTGCCAAAACCCTTTGACCTGCCGAAGGCCGTTGAATTGATCCGGCGGGCTGTGGAAGAGAGTCAGCGTGAGGAGGTGACCGAAGAGCGCATGGCCGATGCGCCTGAGATGCTGGGGCAGGCGTCGGCGATGCAGGACGTTTTTCGGGCCATTGGCCGCTTGAGCCAGAGTAACGTCACTGTGATGATCACCGGCGAATCGGGCTCGGGTAAAGAGTTGGTGGCCCGCGCATTGCACAAGCACTCGCCACGTGCCCACGGGCCTTTTGTGGCGATCAACACCGCAGCCATTCCCAAAGACCTGCTGGAGTCAGAGCTGTTTGGCCATGAACGCGGCGCCTTTACCGGCGCGCAGACCATGCGCCGCGGCCGTTTTGAGCAGGCCGATGGTGGCACCTTGTTTCTCGACGAAATTGGCGATATGCCCTTCGACCTGCAAACCCGGCTGCTTCGGGTCCTCAGCGACGGTCATTTTTACCGGGTGGGCGGTCATGGTGCGGTAAAAACCAATGTGCGTGTGATTGCTGCCACCCACCAAAACCTGGAGCAGCGGGTGAAGGACGGCGCCTTTCGCGAGGACCTGTTTCACCGGCTCAACGTGATTCGGCTGCGCTTGCCGGCCTTGCGTGAGCGGCGTGAAGACATCGCCATGCTGACGCGCCACTT
>RFWA01000245.1 GCA_009922295.1 Betaproteobacteria bacterium | reverse complement strand
AGCGACCAAGGCGCCTTGACGCATGACCTGGCACTCCAGACCCTGGCGCACCTGGTGCCCATCGGCATTGCCGCAGACGCCATCGCCACCCAACGCGGCTACGCCCGGGAACAACTCGACGATTACGCGGTCAGCTCGCAGCAACGGGCCGCTGCCGCCGCCGCTCGCGGATTGCCGCCCTCCATGGTTCCGGTCACTGACGACGATGGACAACTGCTGCTGGACCGCGACGAAAACATCCGGGCCAACACCACACACGCCTCACTGGCCGCCTTGGCGCCGTCTTTTGCTGCATGGGGCGCCAAGGGGGGTGATGCCGGTTGGGATGCGCAGCTGTGCCGACGTTACGGGCTGGCCGCCGTGCTGCACAGCCACCACGCCGGCAACTCACCCGCCATGGCCGATGGTGCCGCGGCTGTGCTGTTGGGATCGGCCGCCGCTCTAGCACGCGCCGGTTTGCCAGCGCGTGCCCGCATCCTGGGCATGGCAGACACCGGTTCGGACCGCACTTTGGCACTGACTGGCACGGTGAGGGCAGCCCAGCTCGCGATCGCACGGGCGCAGTTGCAGACCGCGGACATCGATCTGTTTGAAATCAATGAAGGCTTTGCCGCCATGGCCCTGCACTTCATGGAAGACATGAACGTTGACCTCGCGAGGGTGAATGTAAATGGCGGCGCCATCGCCATCGGTCATGCCATGGGCTGCACTGGCGCCGCGCTGGTGAGTGTGCTGCTGGACGAGTTGGACCGGCGTGGATTGCGATACGGTTGCATTGCCATTTGCGGTGCAGCCGGGGTCGCCAGCGCGCTGGTGATAGAACGGCTCAGTAGCGTCGGTGTTTACCCTTGATTGAGCACCACCGGGCTTATGACTGGTAGACGACGGGCCATGGATGTGAAAGAATATTACTTCGCAAACTAGACTTAGTCGATCCCGACTCAAACCTTGAATTCCGACCTTGCCCAATTGATTCAGCTGACCCTCAATGGGGTCGCCATAGGCGCCATTTATGCACTGGTGGCGTTGGGACTGGTCCTGACTTACAAGGCGACTGAGGTCCTCAATTTCGCGCATGGTGACGTGTTGATGGCGTCCTCTTTTGTGGGCTGGGGTCTGATCGTCGGGCTGGGCTGGCCTTTCTGGCTGGCGACGCTGGCCACGGTGCTGCTGGCCGCAGCCCTGAGTTGGCTGATTGACGCCCGCATCATGCGCATGATCGTCGGGCAACCGCAATTTGCGGGGGTCATGCTGACCATCGCCATCGCCTTCATGCTGCGGGGGTTGGTCAGCATGTCCTTCGGGCCAGACTCACGCACCTACCCAACGCCCTGGACCGGCCAGAAAACACAAGTGGGCACCCTGGTGATCAATGACCTGAGCCTGGCGATTGTGGGCAGTTCGCTGCTGATCACGCTGGTGCTGTTTTGGTTTCTTAAGAAAACCGCACTTGGCACCTCGATCCAGGCAGCCTCGCAAAACCAGTTGGCGGCCTACCTCAGCGGGATCCGGGTCAAACGTGTGACGTCCATGGTATGGGCCATCTCTGGTGCCATTGCGGCCGTCTGCGGTCTGTTGCTGGCACCGATCGCGCTCGTCGACATCGGTCTATGGATTGTGGTGCTCAAAGCACTGGCTGCCTTGGTCTTAGGGGGCTTCGGCAGCGTGCCGGGAGCCATTCTGGGTGGCCTGCTGCTGGGCGTGATCGAACAGTTTTCCGGGGTCTACCTGCCCGACGGTTTCAAGGATGCCATGGCCTACATCGTTCTGATCGGCGTGCTGATCCTCTGGCCACGCGGACTCCTTGGCGAAGCCCACGGCCGCCGGGTCTGACAAGCCGCCTCCCCTATGCGCTTTGCCTACGACACCACCTACCGCGACGGCCATGCCCTGCTGCGCTACCTGCCGTGTTCATCATGTGCATTGTCAGCCTGGGCCTGATGGTTTTGGTGGGCTACACCGGCCAGGTGTCGCTGGGGCACTCGGCGTTCATCGCCATCGGCGCCTATACCCACACCTGGCTGCTCGCGAATGGGGTACCGCTGGTGCCCTCGATGTTGCTGGCCGCGGCCTTTACGGGCCTTATTGGCTTGGTCATCGGGCTGCCGGCGATCCGGGTGTCCGGGCTTTACCTGGCCATGGTGACGCTGGCCTTCGCCATATTGACCGAGCATGTGATTGGCCGATGGAAGAGCGTGACCGGCGGCTTCAACGGCACCTCTGTCAACAGCCCGGTGTTGTTCGGCCTGGACTTGTCCAAACTGCAATCCTTCTATTACCTGTGTCTGGCGGTGCTGGTGATCGTGCTGCTGGGCTTACTCAACCTGATGCGGGCCAAAACCGGCCGGGCCTTCATGGGGGTGCGCGACTCTGAGGCGGCGGCCTACAGCCTGGGCATCTGGGTGGCGGGCTACAAGGTGTTGGCTTTTGTGGTGTCTGCCATGGTTACTGGACTGGGTGGCGCCCTGCTGGCTCACCATGTCGGGTTCCTGACGCCAGAAGGCTTTGGCCTGATCTTGTCGCTGGAGTTGGTGCTGATGGTCACCATCGGCGGCCTGGGCTCGCTGCGTGGTGCCATCTTGGGCGCCATCCTGATCAGCATGCTGCCGACTTTCATCTCGCGTATCAAACCGTTGCTGCCCGACCACATCGCCAAGCAGTTCGGGCTGGAAACTTTCGTCTTTGGCTTGGTATTGGCGCTGTTTGTGCTGTTTGAGCCTAAGGGGCTCAATGGCCGCTGGATCAAGTTCAAGACCTTTCTGGAAACCTTTCCGCTGTACCGGCAAGACATGTTCAAACGCGGCAAGAGTTATATGAAGTCGGAGCGTTACAAGTGAGCGTGTTCTCTGTCTCGGACCTGTCGCTGCGCTTTGGTGGCGTGCAGGCCATCGGCAACGTCAGTTTCTCGGTTGAGCAGGGCGAGGTGTTTGCCATCATTGGACCCAATGGCGCCGGCAAGACCTCGATCCTGAACGTGATCACCCGGGTGTTTGACCCGACCCAGGGCCGGGTGCTTTTCGAAGGCCAGGACATCACGGCACTGCCGCGCCAATCGAGCTGTTTGAAGGCGGCACCGTGCTGGACAACCTGCTGCTGGGCCGGCACCGTTTCCCGCATGGCAGCTTTGCCGCCCAGTGGCTGTGGACGCCGGCCGTACGCGCGGCTGAGGCCGCTTCGCGGGATCAGGTCGAAGACGTGATCCAGCTGCTCGACCTCATGCCCTACCGCAATAGCCCGGTCGCCGGCCTGCCCTACGGCGTACGCAAGGTGGTGGAGTTGGCGCGCGCGCTGGCCACCCAACCCCGTCTGCTCCTGCTGGATGAACCAGCCTCCGGCCTCAACCCGGAAGAGACCAGGGAACTGGCCTTCTGGATTGACGACATCCAGAAAGACTTGGGCATCACCGTGATCATGGTCGAACACGACATGTCGCTGGTGTCAGAAGCCGCAGACCGCGTGTTGTGCATGAACATGGGGCAGGTGCTGGCGCTGGGTACGCCGGCTGAAGTGCAGGGAGACCCTGCTGTCATTGCCGCCTACCTGGGGGCCTGACGCCATGGCCACCCCCACACCTGTGCTCGCCATCAAGAACCTGGAGACGTGGTACGGCCCCGTCAATGCCATCAAGGGTGTCAACTTGGAGGTGCAGCCGGGCCGTATCGTGGCCGTGCTCGGGGCCAACGGCGCTGGCAAGACCACGCTGCTCAACACGATTGCCGGGGTGATCGACCCGTTCAAGGGCAGCATCAACTACAAAGGCCAGGCCATCCACGGGCAAGACCCTGACCAGGTGGCGCGAAACGGTGTGGTGCTGGTGCCCGAAGGCCGTCAAGTTTTTCCCTTTCTGTCGGTGCGCGAGAACCTGATGATGGGCACCTTTGCGCGTGCAGGTAGAGAGCATGTGGAGGCCGATCTGGCACGCATCTTCACTTGGTTCCCGCGCCTGCTGGAGCGGCAGACCCAGCATGGCGGTTTGCTGTCGGGCGGCGAACAACAAATGCTGGCCATCGGGCGGGCCTTGATGGCCAGGCCTGCGGTCCTGCTGCTGGATGAACCGTCCTTGGGCCTGTCACCCCTGGCGACGGCTGATGACGGCTACATCATGGAACTGGGCCGCATCGTGGCGGCGGGCAGTTGCGCCGAGCTCATGGCCAAGGACGACGTGAAAGAGTTTTACCTGGGCGGGGGCCATCAGCAGGCACGCGAAGACGGCCAAAAACAGCGCTGGAAGCGGCGCAAGACCTGGAGGTAGTTGCACCATGTCTGTCGCCACGCCCTCGTCCTTGCCCATCCTGGCTTTCGGTTCCGATACGCCCCAGAAGCTGTTCCGTGCCCGCTGCCAACAATGGGCAGGGCAGGCTGCCCTGCGCCACAAGAAGAAAGGCATCTGGGCCTCGATCAGCTGGGCGCAGTACTTTGACCAGGCCCGGGCCGTCGGGCTGGCCCTGCACAACCTGGGCCTGCAGCGTGGCGCATCCATTGCCATCCTGTCG
>RFWA01000244.1 GCA_009922295.1 Betaproteobacteria bacterium | reverse complement strand
ATGAAGTACTGGCGGATCTCCGGGCGAATGAACTCCAGCGCAAAGCGCAGGTGGCCGATGATGGGGTAGCTGCGCAGGATCGAGCGCTGGGTTTGGCGCAGGTCGTGAACGCCCAGCGTCACCAGAGCGGCTGACAGCAGCAGTCCACCCCACCCGGTGCCAAAGGCCAGTAGCGCAAACAGGCTCAGCAGCAGCGCGAAGGCGCACAGGGCCAGGGCGGTGTAACGAATCGGAAAAATGGCATTGAGCTTGTGAAGCATGGGAGATCTCCTGAAGGCTCGACCATAACAGCCATAGCCGACTTTGCCCAGCGGGCAGGTGCAAAATCAGGATGTTGCCCGAGCTCAGTGCGGGCCGTAACCCAGAGCCCTGTGATGACCGATACCGCCCTGCCAACCTCCGTATCTGCTGCGCTTGAACCGCTGGCGCCAGAAGACTATGACGCGCTGGACCTGATCCTGGACGACCTGCGCAGCCGTTCTGACGAGACGCCGCAGTGGGAGTTTTGCGAGGGTTTTCTGGCCGCCTTGGTGTGCTGTCGCCGCTCTATTCCGGCTGCCGACTACCTGTCTGTCTTGCTGGACTTGGCGGACGACGGTGAAGCCCCTGAGCCGCATGACGGTGGTTTTGCCGATGCCGCGCAGCGTGAGCGGTTCATGGACCTGTGGCTGCGCCGCTGGCATGAAGTGGCTACCGGGCTCGACGCCGACGTGAAGGGCCTGGACGACGAGGCTGCTTACCACCCCGAAGTCATGGATGTGCGTGGCGCAGTGGCGGCACTGCCAGACGAGGAGCGCGCCCCGCTAGGGCAAGACGTGCTGCCCGCCTTTGGTCAGGTCTGGGCGTTGGGCTTTATGTTTGCTGTGGAGACCTGGCCCGAGGAGTGGGTGCCACCGCGTGACAAAGACGCGGCCAAGATGTTGGATGGCGCTTTGCAGGCGATGGTGGCGCTGACCGAAGACGACACCGATGAACCCACCGTGGCCGTGTTTGACGACGACAGCCCGCCCAGCGTCAGTGGGCAACGCATGGAAGCCTTTGCGGCCGCGATCTGGGCGGTGTACGACCTGCGCGAACTGTGGCGCCATCTAGGCCCGAGGGTCGAAACCGTCTACGCGAAGCCCACACCCGGCCGCAACGAACCTTGTTTTTGCGGAAGCGGAAAAAAATACAAGAAGTGCCACGGCGCCTGAATTGAACTTGGGATTCATTCTGCCAATCGACAGTAATTGTGTACAACGTTATGATGGTCGATATGAAAAATCAAACCGTTGTCGTTTCACCCAAGTTCCAGGTTGTGATACCGCGTGAAATCAGGGAGGCCGGTGGCATCCTGCCCGGTAGCCGGATGAGCGTGTTCGAGATCAACGGCGTGATCCAGTTGGTACCGGTCAAAACGCCGGTGCAGTACCGGGGTTTGCTCGCGGGACTCAGCAGCACGGAAGTACCCAACGATCCCGAGCGGTTTTGATGGTGAGCAAACAGGCGTCGGTGCCGCAGCAGGGCCTGGTGCTGGATTCTTCTTGCTGGTTGGAGTATTTCAGCAATTCGCCGCGCGCCGACCTGTTCGCTGAACGGATTGTCAACACCGGGGCATTGATCGTACCGATCATCACCTTGTACGAGGTGTACAAAGTCGCGCTGCGTGAATTTGGTCCCGCAGCGGCCAATCAGGCCGTGGCCCTGATGCGTGAAGGGCAGGTTGTTGACCTTGGTTTGAATATCGCCTTGAGCGCCGCTGCGAACGGGCTGCCGATGGCCGACAGCCTGATTTACGCCACGGCGTTGGCACACCATGTGCCGCTTTGGACGCAGGACCAGCACTTTGAGGGCCTGCCCGGCGTCCGGTACTTTTCTAAGACCGTGGCCGTCTGAGCGACCGGCCCCTGCGCCTGCGACTTACTCTGAGCCGATCCCTTTACCAGGGCAGCACGCTGCCGTCGTGGTTGAAGAAACCACCCGAATCAGCGGCCTGAAAGCCGTCGATCACGCCCAGCAGGCGCGCTGCGGCATGGTCCGGTGCTTGCACCTGCAGGCCGGTTTTGGCAAAGGGCGCGGACAGGGCGGTGGCCACGGTGCCTGGGTGCAGCGCCACACACAACGCCTGGGGTTGGCGACGGCGTAGCTCGATGGCGGCGGTGCGCACCAGCTGGTTCAGCGCCGCCTTGCTGGCGCGGTAGCTGTACCAACCGCCCAAGTGGTTGTCACCGATGCTGCCGACCTTGGCCGACAGGGTGACAAACACGGCACGCCCCTCACGCGGCAGCAGCGGCAAAAAATGCTTCATCAACAGCGCCGGCCCGATGGCGTTGATGGCAAAGGCCTGCGCCATCTGCACCGGGTCGAGTTGTTGCAAGCTCTTTTCGGGCTGGAGTCCCGGGCCATGCAGCAGGCCAGTGGCGTCGATCAGCAGGCGCAGCGTCAGGCCCAACCCGGCCACGTGGGCGGTGGCTTGGGCGATGCTGGCCTCGTCCAGCAGGTCCATCGCGGGTTGGCTGCGCCGTGAGAACCCAAGCACCCTTTCAAATCTCTCATCCTGCTGCAGCTGAGCCAGCAGGGCCGCACCGATGCCGCCACTGGCACCAATCACCAGCGCCAAGCCGCCAGTTGGCCAGGGGCTGGCGCTGTGCGGCAGTTGCGCGGTCATGGCCCGGTGCGTGCCGCATTGGCGGCCAAAAACCCGGCCAAGGCGTCGGCCGTGGCTTCTGGCAACTCCTCAGGGATGAAGTGCCCGGCCGGCATGGCGTGACCGCTGACCTGCCCCGAGCACTGCGCTTGCCACAATTCCACTGGTCTGAACAGCCGGTGCACCACGCCGCGCTCGCCCCAAAGCACCAGGGTGTCGCAGACAATTTTTTCACCCCGGGCGCGGCTCTCGCGGTCGTGTTCCAGGTCAATGCCGGCGCTGGCGCGGTAGTCTTCGCAAATGGCGTGGATGGTGCCCGGCAGGACAAAGCAGCGCTCATACTCGGCCAGCGCCTGGGGCTCGATCTGTGCCAAGCCCCCGGTTCCCCAGCCGCCAAGCTTGTGGTGCAGGTAGGGCAGCGGGTTGCCGGCAATCATGGTCTCGGGCAGGGGTGTGGGCTGGATCAGGTGAAACCAGTGGTAGTAGGCTCGGGCAAAGGCCATGTCGGTGGCGGCGTACATATCGAGGGTGGGTGCGATGTCAATCACGCACAGGCTGCTCACCCGGCCCGGGTGGTCCAGCGCCAGCCGGTGCGCTACCCGGCCGCCCCGGTCATGGCCGCAGACCGCGAAGCGTGCCACGCCCAGCGCATCCATCAAATCAGCTATATCTTGTGCCAGGGCGCGCTTGCTGTAGTTGCTGTGGTCGGAAAGGCCAGCGGGTTTGCTGGAGTCCCCGTAGCCTCGCAGGTCCGGCATCACCAGGTAAAAGTCCTGGGCCATCCGGGCTGCCACCCGCTGCCACATGACATGGGTTTGGGGGAAACCGTGTAGCAGCAGCAGGGCTGGGCGGCCGTCGGGTGCACCGCGTGGCAAGTGGGCGTGTAATGTGGCCTGGGGCAGCTTGAAGTTACGGCGTTCAAAAGCATCAAACCAGATTGGGGGCGTCGGCGCGTGGGGCATAAGGGTTGCGGTGCTCAAAGGGAGGAGCCTGAAGGGTAGCGCACTGCATCGCCGGCGGACAGGGCGTCGGGCAGTGCAGCGGCCAGAAAGTCAAATACCGCGCGGATATGTCGGCTGGTGCGGATCTCGCGGTGCACAGCCAGCCACACCGGCAGCGGTGGGATCTGCAATTGCCCGGCCAGCACCGGCAGCACCTCGGCATCGGTTCGCGCCTGGTAGTCGGTAAAAAAGCCCACGCCCAGACCAGCGCGCACCGCCTGCCACTGCACCAATAGGTCGTCGCTGCGCAAGGCAAAGGCTTCACGAGGCACCGGGGTGCCCATGGCCGCAAAGCCCTGGCGGATGGTTGGGTCTGTGTCGCTGCCTATCAGCTCATGCTGCAGCAGATCGATGGGTTGGGCTGGCACACCGCGTCGTGCCAGGTACCGGCGATGGGCGTAGGCGCCCACCGCCGCCTCGCCGAGCTTTTTTGCCACTAACGAGGTCTGGTCCGGCCGCATCATACGGATGGCAATGTCGGCCTCGCGCCGGAGCAAGTTGCTGACCTGGTTGCTGCTGACAATCTCGATCTGAATATCGGGCAGCGCCAGCCGCAGCGCCATCAATAGTGGTGGCAGCAACTGGACTGCTACCGGCACACTGGCGGTGATGCGCACCGTGCCGCCGGCCTGTGACTGAGCGCCGGCCAGTGTGCGTGAGAGTTGTAGTGCGCCGTCCTGCATCTGGCGGGCCGCTTCAGCCAATTGCAGCGCGGTGCGGGTGGGCACCAGGCCCCGGCCGGTCCGCTCAAACAGCACGCTGGCAAGCTGGCTTTCCAGCTCGGTGATGTGGCGGCCCAGGGTGGGTTGGCTGACATTCAACGCCCGTGCTGCCGCCAGCAGACTGCCCTGGTCCAGCACGGCCAGGAAG
>RFWA01000243.1 GCA_009922295.1 Betaproteobacteria bacterium | reverse complement strand
GTGTTGATGAAACGTGTGTACGACAGGTAAACCGCATTGATCTCGCCACGTCCATAGGCATCGAGCAAAACCTTGACTGGGCCGATCAGACGCTCCAAGTGCGGCCTGTCGCCCAACTGCGTCACATGCGACACCACCTTGGCGCCGATGCGGTTCAAGAAGCCGAAGCCCTTGTTGCCAATGGCCACCGCTTGTACGGCCACACCGGCTGCCTGCATTTCGCGCAACTTGTGGGTGACGACCCGCAGCACATTGGTGTTGAGACCGCCGCACAGGCCCTTGTCGGTGGTGACCACAATCATGCCGGTCACGCGCGCGTCGTTGGCCTTCATGAAGGCATGCACGTACTCAGGATTGGCCTTGCCCAGATTGGCGGCGATGTTTCGCACTTTCTCCGCATACGGGCGGGCCGCCCGCATGCGCTCCTGTGCTTTGCGCATCTTGGACACAGAGATCATCTCCATGGCCTTGGTGATCTTCTTCGTGCTCTCGAAGTTTTTGATCTTGCCGCGTATTTCCTTGCCTGTTGCCATAAAAAGGCTCCTTCGCTGTTACTTCAGGTGGCTTTCAGGCGAAAGACTTCTTGAAGGCAGCAATGGCGGTGTTCAATTCAGCCTCAGCGTCCTTGTCCATGGCCTTGGCAGCTTCGAGCTTGGCCAGCAGCGCGGCATGCTTATCCTTGAGGTGGGCATGCAAGCCATGCTCGAAGGCCAGTACCTTGTTGACAGCGATGTCATCGAGGAAGCCCTTGTTCACAGCAAACAGGGTTGAACCCATGAGCGACACGGACAGCGGGCTGTACTGGGCCTGCTTGAGCAGCTCAGTCACGCGGGCACCGCGGTCAAGCTGCTTGCGTGTGGCTTCATCCAGATCAGAGGCAAACTGGGCAAAGGCCGCCAACTCACGGTACTGGGCCAAATCGGTCCGGATACCGCCAGAGAGGTTCTTGATCAGCTTGGTCTGGGCAGCGCCACCGACGCGGGACACCGAGATACCCGCGTTAATGGCGGGCCGGATGCCGGCGTTGAACAGCGAGGTTTCCAGGAAGATCTGGCCGTCGGTGATCGAGATCACGTTGGTGGGCACGAAGGCAGACACGTCACCAGCCTGGGTTTCAATGATGGGCAACGCGGTCAGCGAGCCGGTCTTGCCTTTGACGGCGCCTTTGGTGAAGGCTTCCACATAGTCTGCGTTCACGCGGGCAGCGCGCTCCAGCAGACGGCTGTGCAAATAGAACACATCGCCTGGGTAGGCTTCGCGGCCCGGCGGGCGACGCAGCAACAAGGACACCTGGCGATAGGCCACGGCTTGCTTGGACAGGTCGTCGTACACGATCAACGCGTCTTCGCCGCGGTCGCGGAAATATTCGCCCATGGTGCAACCCGAGTAGGCGCTGACGTACTGCATAGCGGCCGACTCGGAAGCCGTGGCAGCCACCACAATGGTGTATTCCATGGCACCGGCCTGCTCCAGCGAGCGCACCACGTTTTTGACGCTGGAGGCCTTTTGGCCGATGGCGACATAAACGCAGGTCATGTTCTGACCCTTTTGGTTGATGATGGCGTCAATGGCGACCGCAGTCTTGCCGGTCTGACGGTCACCAATGATCAGCTCGCGCTGGCCCCGGCCCACCGGCACCATGGAGTCAATCGACTTAAGGCCGGTCTGCATCGGCTGGCTCACTGATTCGCGAGCGATAACGCCTGGTGCGACCTTTTCGATCACGTCGGTCATCTTGGCGTTGATCGGGCCTTTGCCGTCGATCGGCTGGCCCAGTGCGTTCACCACACGGCCTTTGAGCTCTGGGCCCACCGGTACTTCCAGAATACGACCCGTGCATTTGACGGTGTCGCCTTCAGAGATGTGTTCATAGGCACCCAGCACCACTGCGCCGACCGAGTCGCGCTCGAGGTTAAGTGCAAGACCGTAGGTGGGCAGGCCATCGCTGCCAGCGGGGAATTCGAGCATTTCACCCTGCATCACGTCGGACAAACCGTGGATGCGGCAGATGCCGTCAGTCACGGAAACGACCGTGCCCTGGTTGCGGACATTGGCACTGGCGGACAGGCCTTCGATCCGGCTCTTGATCAGTTCAGAGATTTCTGCGGGATTGAGTTGCATGACTCTTTCCTTCTTTCTTTGGTTGGGCTGGCAATCCGGGCTTCGGGCCTCAGGCTGTCAATGCCACTTTCATTTGTTCCAGACGGGCTTTGACCGAACAGTCAAGGACCTCGTCCCCTACCACCACACGAACGCCACCGATCAACTCGGGCTGCAGTTCGACCGACAGATTGAGCTTGCGCGCGAAGCGCTTTTCTAGCGTGCTGCCGAGCTCAGCCAAAGCAGCGCTGTCGATGGCGAAAGCGCTGTGCACCACGGCATCGGACGAGCCGCTCTGGGCGTTCTTGAGTGCCCTAAACTGAACCGCGATCTCTGGCAGCACAGCCAAGCGGCCGTTCTCAATCACGGTGCGCAAGAAGTTCTTCGCCATGTCCGGCAGAGCGACCTTGGCGACACCGGCGATCAAGTCATAGACCTGCGCAGCAGTCACGTTCGGGTTGTCGGCAAATTGCTGCAGTTGCGCATTGCCTGCAATGTCCTTCAGGGCTTCGACCCAGACCGACGCGGCTGCGAGATCTGCCGAAGTGGCCTTGAACAGGGCCTCAGCGTAAGGACGGGCAATGGTGGCGAGTTCGGCCATGGTTGTCCTCTTACAGCTCAGTCTTCAAGCGGCCCAGCAAGTCAGCATGCACGCTGGCATTGACTTCGCGGCGCAAAATCTGTTCGGCACCCTTGACCGCCAGGGCAGCCACCTGCTCACGCAGGGCTTCACGTGCCTTGACGGTTTGCTGCTCGGCTTCTACCTTTGCGGCGGAGACAATCTTGCTGCCCTCTTCGGTGGCCCGAGTCTTGGCTTCTTCGATGATGGCCAGCGCTCGGCGTTCGGCGTCAGCCAAACGGGCGGCAGTCTCGGTTCGCGACTTGGCCAGTTCGTCTTCAACCCGCTTGTTGGCAGATGACAGCTCGGCTTTGGCCCGATCCGCGGCAACGAGTCCGTCGGCAATTTTCTTGGCACGTTCGTCCAGCGCGGTAGCGATGGGCGGCCACACGAATTTCATCGTGAACCACACCAGAATCGCGAAAACGATGGCCTGGACGAACAGGGTTGCGTTGATACTCACAGCAACACCCTTTCAGTCAGTTGGGTAAAAAAGCCGCCGATTACTTCAGCACGAACGGGTTGGCAAACGCGAACATCATCGCGATACCGACGCCGATCAGGAAAGCCGCGTCGATCAGACCGGCCAGCAGGAACATCTTGGTTTGCAATTCGTTCATCAGCTCGGGTTGGCGGGCGGCCGCCTCAAGGTACTTGCTGCCCATGATGCCGATGCCGATACAAGCGCCAACAGCGCCCAGACCAATGATGAGACCGGCAGCGAGTGCAACAAAGCCGAGTACGTGTTCCATTTAAAGCTCCTGAGGATAAAGTTAATGGTTAAAGAAAAGGGAAAGGGAAACGCTGTAAAAACGGGATGATCAGTGGGCGTCGTGGGCTTGGCCCACATACACCAGGGTCAACATCATGAAAATGAAGGCTTGCAGTGCCACGATCAGGATGTGGAAAATGGCCCAGATCGAACCAACGATGACCTGGCCGATAGGCAGCAGAATGCCCGACAACGACAGTGCCGCACCGCCACCCATCAAGGCGATCAGCATGAACACCAGTTCGCCAGCGTACATATTGCCGAACAACCGCATGCCGTGTGAGACCGTCTTGGCAGCGAATTCAATCATTTGCATCAGGAAATTGACCGGCCAGAGCAGCGGGTGGGCACCAAAAGGCGCCGTGAACAACTCGTGCACCCAGCCGCCAAATCCCTTGATCTTGATGTTGTAGGCCAAGCAGACAAGCAGCACCGAGCTGGACAGGCCAAGCGTGGTGGACAGGTCAGCAGTGGGCACAACGCGCATGTAGGCGTGGTGCGGATCGTGGCCGGCAGCGCCGTAGATCAGCTCCCAAATTTTCGGGATCAGGTCGACCGGCAGAAAGTCCATGGCGTTGAGCAAGAAGATCCAGACAAACACCGTCAGCGCCAAAGGAGCCACCAACTTGCGGCTTTCAGCGTTGTGGATGATGCCTTTGGCCTGCGTGTCGACCATTTCAACCAAAATCTCTACCGCGGCCTGGAACCGGCCCGGCACCCCAGCGGTCGCTGATTTGGCAGCCTTCCAAAGCAGGAAAGTTCCTAGCACACCCAACAAAACCGACCAAAAAATGGAATCAAGGTTGTAGACCGAGAAATCGATCACGCCCTTCATGGGCTGGTTTTGCAGATGCGTCAGGTGGTGACCAATGTACTCACCTGCGGTCGGTCCATGTTCAGCAGCCATCTGTTTTCTCGTTATTCAGTTAAAGGCGCCCTTCAGGGCACCTGCTTCGTTATTTTTTTGGGGCGCACCAAAAGCGCCACCCAATACACCTTCATCGTCAC
>RFWA01000242.1 GCA_009922295.1 Betaproteobacteria bacterium | reverse complement strand
TCCCCGACGCCATGCGCGGCTTGGGCGAGGGGCAAAGACCCATGAATGACACGCAGAACCAGACCATGACCAATGCCACTGTGTCGGGCGCCGCCATCGTCAACGGCAGCAACATCATCACGGTGAAGTTTCAGGGTGGCGAGTCTGAACTCATCCTTGACCCCGGAGTCCCCGTCACGGCGATATTGCCCGTGGACCCGAGCATGGTCAAAGCGGGCGCGAGGGTGCGCGTACAGGGCAACAAGACAGCTGACGGCGCAGTGGTCAGCCGGATCACATTACGCTAAATTCATATCTTTAGGATGTACCATTTTTCTCCGACATCCAAAACACCGC
Source organism: Betaproteobacteria bacterium (assembly GCA_009922295.1). Taxonomy (GTDB): domain Bacteria; phylum Pseudomonadota; class Gammaproteobacteria; order Burkholderiales; family Burkholderiaceae_C; genus Rhodoferax. The sequence continues at coordinate 4,164 of RFWA01000242.1, read as the reverse complement.
AGGCAAGCAGCCGACTTTGCTCAAGGCAACGCCCTTCTGCACGCCAAGAATCGGTGGCCTATGGGTTCGGACTGCCAGCCTAAAAAGAACACGCCCCAGCTCAAGTTTTTGTGCCTGCTGTCGATCCGATGGATGACAGGACAAACATAAATTTTTTTGATCATCCGGCCAGCAAGGCGGGCTCATGGTGAGCAGATCTGACGATAGCAAGCCCTAGGCAGGTCGGGTACGCAAAGCCGGCGGGGTTACAGGGTAGGCTCACCGTGATGGCCTCGACGGCCTTAAGGCGTCGCCCTGCTGGTTGTTGTCAACTTGAAAGGCGCCAGATGCTGATACTGAAGCACCTCAACGCTGCGCTGCTATGCGCACTCTGCGGTAACGCCTTCGCTCAGACCGAGTCTGCAGTGCAAGATGTCCCTGATACTGAAGTCCAGCTCATGGCCAGCGCTGTGCCAGCCAGCGTGACCTCAGCGGCGACCCTGATCAAGGCCCGCGCCAGCGGCACCGAGGTGCGGGCTCGGTCTGTGCAAGCTTGGCTCAACCAGATCAACACGCCCTACGCAAACCAACTGGCCACCGGCAACGGCGCAGGCGTCACGGTCGGCGTGGTGGACTCGGGCCTGCAGCTGAGTCACCCCACGCTACAGGGCCAGGTGATGGCGACCTACAACGCCTTCACCGGAGGCACCGACGTCACGGACCAGATGGGCCACGGCACGCATGTGTCGGGCCTGATCGCTGGCAGCTTGGCCAACGGCAGCCTCACCCAGGGCGTGGCGCCAGGGGCTAAGCTGGTCATGGCCAAGGTGTTCGAGACCGGCGGCTCCAGCACATCGACCATCCAGAAGGGCATCGACTGGGTGGTCAACACCCAGATGGCGCCCATACTCTCACTCAGCTTGGGTTCGAGTTCGCTGTCACTGCAAGCGCCGATCAAGAACGCAGTGGCCAAGGGCACGCTGATCACCGCCGCACTGGGCAATGACGGAAAAACCACGGGCGCCAGCTGGCCGGCTGAGTTTGCCAAGGCCAGTTGGGCCAATGGCCAGATCATCGCGGTGGGCGCGGTGGACGCGGGCAACAAGCTCGCCAGCTTCAGCAATGTCGATCCCACCCTTGCCAACTGGACGGTTTATGCACCCGGGGTCGCTGTGACTTCCAGCTATTCGGTGCCCACCAGGCAAAATGCCTACGTCTCCATGTCAGGCACATCAATGGCCACCCCCATCGTGGCCGGGCAGGCGGCACTGATCAAAAGCAACTGGAACTTTTTGACCGCGCCTGACCTGGCCCAGGTGATCTTCCAGTCAGCCACGCGGCTGTGCAGCACCGCCATGATCGCCCCATGCGCTGCGAGCACCAGTGCTGATCCGGTGTACGGATGGGGCGTGGTCAACATTGGGGCATCGCTTCAACCGATTGGCGGCCTCAATGTAAGCACCAGCACCGGCACCACCGTCGACTTTGCCGGCTCTGCCCTGGCCAGTGCCAAGGGCGGCCTGGCCTCGGGCCTGAAGGGTGTGAATGCGGTGGCGGTCGACAAATTCAACCGCGGATTTGTTGTCAACCTGGCAAGCACCATCACCGGCACGACCGGCACCAGCACGGCCATTCCCACCGCCGGCACCACCACCACAGCAGTGCAAGGTGTCAGCTTCTCGGCGGAATACAGTCTCATTGGCAACCCGGCTGAGCACCCTAGCGCCACTTTCAGCACTGCCCCGCTAAAGCTGGCCAACATGAGCTACCGCTTTGCCAATGACCGGGGCGAGGGCTTTGGCTTCGGCACTGGCGGCACCGCCGGCCAGTACTTTGGTCTGGACGCCAACGGCAGCACGCCTTTGAACCTGGGCACAGCGGGCAGCCGCTTCAACGCGCCCTACTTCGCCCTGGCCGAGTCAGCCACGCACCTCGGGTACAGCAGCACGCTGGACGACGAAATCTTGGTGCGCTGGGGCATGATGAACCAGGCCGCCTCATCGCCTGCCACACTGGTTGACCAAGGTGCTCCGGTAGCGGCGCGCTCGCTGGCAACCGTGGAACTACAAAAGCAGATGGGCGACGTCACAGGGGTGCTGACACTCGGCCACTTGCAAGAGACCAACTCGGTGCTGGGCCTGAGCGGCGCGGGCGCCCTGGCACTGGAGGCCAAGGGCCAAACCACCTTCATGACACTGGCCGGCTCTTTTCAGTTGGCGTCCAAAACCACACTGTCCGCCATGGCCAGCCTTGGTATGACATCCGCTTACGACAACGGTGCTGCGTCATTGATTGAAGGCGCCAGTGATTCACAGACCGCCGCTTGGAGCCTGGGCCTCGCGCGCAAGGACGTGTGGCGCCATGGCGATGCGCTGGGCGTCACGCTGGCCATGCCGCTGAAGACCCTATCAGGCAACCTGCAGGTGTACAGCGCCGTGTCACAAAGCCAGGTCGATGGCAGTCTGCAATACGCAAGCCAATCGGTCAGCCTGGCCCCAACCGGTACCGAGCGCGACCTGGAACTGGCCTACGCCACCCCGCTGCGTATTGGCGGCAAGCTGAGCATGCTGGCCCAGTTGCGCCTGCAGCCTGGCCATGACGCTGACGCACCGAATCAGGTCGGGGTGGGGTTTCGCTATGTGCGTGAGTTCAAGTGAGCGAATCAAAATATATAGCAAACTCCCCATAGCCGACGCGGCCTGAGTGCCAAAAATCTTAAGATAAAACCAGTCATCGGGGCCTGCTTGGCTGGGGTTGGCGATCGTCTATAGTGGACCGCATGAACGCCCCCCATGCCATGATGGCCAACAGCCCGCCTAGCGGGAGCGTCTGATGCTGTGGCAGGCGCTGACTGCGGTGCGCGACATAGGCCGCTTGCATGACATCGCCTCCATCCTGATCCGCTACGGCTTTGGTGACATGGTCCGCCGCATGGGCATGGCCAATGCACTGGAGCGGGCCGGTCGGGCCTTGCACTGGAACGAGGCCGAAGAGCTTGCCCATATGGACCCGCCCGCCAGGGTGCGGCGAGCCATGGAAGCCCTCGGGCCCACCTTTGTCAAGCTCGGGCAGTTGCTCGCCACCCGGGTCGACCTGTTCGAGCCCGAATGGATCGCCGAGTTCAGCCGGCTGCAAGACAGTGCCCACACCGCCACTTATGAGGGGATTCATCAACAGCTGACCGAAGACCTGGGCGCAGCGCCAGAGGCGGTCTTCGCGGCTTTCGATCCAGAGCCTTTGGCAGCGGCCTCTATGGCGCAGGTATACCGGGCACGGCTGGAAGACGGCACTGAGGTGGTGGTCAAGGTGCGCCGACCGGGCATCCGGCTGACCGTCGAAGCCGATCTGCGCTGGATGGCTCGGCTGGCTGAGCTGGCTGAAAGCGAAAGCCCGGAACTGCGCGCCTTCCAGCCCAGGGAAGTGGTGCGCCAATTCACCCAATCACTGCGCCGTGAACTTGATTTTGCGAGCGAATGCCGCAACGCCGAACGCATTGCGCAAAATTTTGCTAGGTACACCGGTTTCAACGGCGATAGCGTGCCCAAGGCTAAAGTCGTGGGAGCCCCAGCGCAAGTCGTGGCACCACCAGCACCACAGGAACCGATCATTGTCATCCCCCGTGTCTTTTGGCAGTGGACCAGTGAACGGGTCTGCGTGCAAGAGTTTATTGCGGGCATTTCTGGCCGGCAGCTGGAGCGCGTGGACCAGGCGGGGCTGGACCGACAGGTCCTTGCCCGCCGGGGCGCTCAGGCCGTCCTGAAAATGATTGTTGAAGACGGCTTCTTCCACGCTGACCCGCACCCCGGCAATGTGTTTTACTTGCCCGGCAACCGCATTGCATTCATCGACTTTGGCATGGTGGGCCGGCTGAGCGAGGCGCGCCGCGACCAATTGATGCGCCTGCTCTTGGGGCTGGTTCAACACGAGCCGCAACGGGTTGCCGACGTGATGATCGAATGGACCGGCGACGGTGCCACCGACGAAGACGGGTTAACTCTGGAGATCCAGGCCTTTGTGCAGCAGTACCATGGCGTGGCACTCAAGCAACTCAGGCTAGGCGCCATGTTGACCGACCTGGTCACCATCTTGCGCCAGCACCAGCTTCGGCTGCCGCCCGACTTGAGCCTGCTGATCAAGGCCTTTGTGTCACTCGAGGGCATGGGCCACGAGCTCGACCCAGATTTC